>JASGDZ010000211.1:0-14853 GCA_047606835.1 Microbacterium sp.
GCCCGGCAACCTCGGCGCCTGGGCGTTGTACGACGAGGAGCTGTTCGAGCTCACACTCGTGTTCGCGTGGCGCACCCCGGAGGACGGCGAGCGCTTCCTCCGCTCCGAGGCGCACGACGTGCGGTTCGGACCGCACCTGGGGACCCGCACCGAGCGCATCTCGTTGCGGCGACTCCGGATGGCGTGAGCGGCGTGGTGCGGGCGGCCACGAACGAGCTTGCCGAGCTCCTGCGTCGACTCCTCACGGTCGACGGCGCGCGCACCGCTCTCGACGGTGACGGCCGCGCGGCGGTGGAGCGTGCGGTGTTGTGGGTCCTCCAGGCGGAGGCGATCGGGGCGCGGCGCTTCGGGATCGCGATGGTCCTGCGCGAGCGCGCGGGCAGCGGTTCGGGCGCACCGCCCGTGGGCGCACGGCCGGGGCAGTCCTCATCCGGAGCTGTGCGCTCCCTCGACGCCGCAGCCGTGCCGGGGATCATCGCCCTGTCCCGGGCGGTCGGCGCGGCCGTCGAATCCGGACGCGAGTTCGGCGTCGGCGTCGTCGGAGTGCAGCACGCGGGCGCGACGGGGATGCTCGGCTGCGCGGTGCGATCGATCGCGTCCGAGGGACTGGTCGGGGTCGTCGCTGCTCAGTCCGCCCCGATCGTCGCGCCGTGGGGCGGGGTGCGCCCCGTGATCGGCACGAACCCGATCGCCGTCGCGGCGCCTCGCCTGCAGGGGCCGCCGCTCGTGGTCGACTCGGCCACCGCACCGCTCACGTTCGCGGACCTGCGCGAGCATGCCGCCCGCTCGGAGCCGCTGCCCGAGGGCGTCGCGCTGGACGCCAGCGGGCACGGCACCACGGATCCGAGCGAGGTCGCCGCACTCGTCCCGAGCGCAAGGCTCGGTTCGCTCGTGGGACTGGCTGTCGAACTGCTGGCGGGTGTCGCCGCCGGCTCGTCGTTCGAGCCAGGGGCGGCACCGACCGCCGCCCGGGGTCTGCTGGTCATCGCATTGGACCCCACCCGCGCAGGCGGGACCGACGCAGCCGAGCTCACCGCACGGCTCTCGGCGCGATGGGTCGCCGCGGGCGGACACCTTCCGGGGCGGCTCGATGCATTGCCGCATGCGATCGAGGGGTTCGCCGCGGAAATGGATGTGGATGCGGACACGTTGCATTCGCTGCGTGTGGCCGTCTCGGAGGAAGCCGCAGCCGACCACGGGAGGACGACGGATGCTCGCTAAGGAACACCTCGAGGGACAGTGGCGCGAGTGGCGGCACGCCCGGGTGGCGACCCTCTCACGCCCGTACGGCTGGCCGTCTCTAGTCGCTCAGCACTGGCTGCACGAGGGCGGCGAGCCGACGGTCCTGGACGGTCTTCCGGGACGCTGGGTCGTCGACGGCGGACGCGTGATGTACCTGCCGCCGGAGGAGGGCCCGAACCTCGTCGTCGACGGCGTCCACCCCGCGGCCCCGATCGAGATCGTGCCGGGCCGGAACATGGTGTACGGCAACGGCGCCAGCGTTCCGGTGTACTTCGGCGCGTGCGAGATCGAGACCATCGTCCGGACCGACGACGAGGGCGAGCGGATCTACGCGGTCCGGGTCCGCGACCCCGAGGTGGCGGCGACGAAGGACTTCTCCCGCCTCGAGTCGTACGGGTATGACATCGCGTGGCGGCTTCCGGCCGTCTACGCGCCGACGCCGCGACGCGACATCGAGACGGTGACGGTGGAACGGGGCGTGCGTGAGACGACCACGCACGTCGGCACGCTGGCCGTGCAGATCGCGGGTGCGCAGTACGAGCTCGTCGTGATGGGCAAGGAGACTCCCACCGGAGTCCAGGCCGTCGTGCACGTGCGCGACGAGACGAACGGCGACACGAGCTACGGGGCGGGGCGTGTCGTCGACCTCGAGATCGACGACGTGACACTCGCTCAGGATGTCGAGATCGACTTCAACTTCCTCCATCCGCTGCCGTGCGCGTTCACCAACTTCGTGACGTGTCCGTTGCCCCCGCCGCAGAACATCGTGCGCACGCGGATCGAGGCCGGTGAGAAGAAGCCCGCGGAGACGATCGAGCGGGTGTCGACCTACGCGTGACGATCGGGCAGCGCAGTCGCGGCCGAGAGCGGATTCGCTGAGCCATGAGCGGAAGGCGCGCTTCGCGTAGGCTCGTCGCTCATGGCCCTCGGTGCGACGATCTACACGTTCGCGGTGCAGTTGGCCGACGTCGATCGCGGGGTGTACGACGAGCTCGCGGTGCGGGTGGCGCGGCATCCGTCCGAGACGGCGGAGTTCATGATGACGCGCGTGCTCGCGTACTGCCTCGAGCTCGAGGAGGGCATCGCGTTCAGCGAGGGGATCTCCTCGACCGACGAGCCTGCGGTGCTCGTGCGCGACCTCACCGGTCGGCTCACCGCGTGGATCGAGGTCGGCGCGCCGGATGCCGACCGCCTGCACCAGGGGAGCAGGCTCGCCGACCGCACGGCCGTCTACACCCACCGCGACCCCGCGAAGGTGATCGCCGCGTGGAGCGGCAAACGCATCCATCGCGCCGAGGAGATCGCGGTGTTCGCGTTCGACCCCGGATTCGTCGCCGACGCCGCGGCGGCGCTCGACCGCCGCAACGCGGTCACGCTGTCGGTCACCGAGCGTCAGCTCTACCTCGATCTCAACGGCACGAGCCTCACCTCGGCGATCCATGAGCACCGCATCGGGTGACGACCGCGCGTTCCCGCGCACGAGTGCTACACGCGTGCTACATATCGAAGGATGAGGACCATCAGCCAGCGCGAGCTGCGCAACGAATCGGGTGAGGTCATGCGGCAGGTGAGCGCGGGCGCGAGCTTTCGCGTCACGAGCCGCGGCGAGCCGGTCGCGGTCCTTGCGCCGCTGCAGCGCGACCCGTTGGCCGAGCTGACCCTGCGCGCCGGGACGCAGCGCATGGTCTTCCCCGAGGGCGTGCAGATCGTCGAGCGCACCGACGACGTGCTCGCCGAGCTGCGCGGCGAACGGTGATCCTGCTCGACACCTCGGCGCTCGCGAAGCTGCTCGTGGAGGAGGACGAGTCCGGTGCCCTGCGCTCGCGGCTGACCGGGCTCGCCGGGGGCGGGGAGACGTTCGCCATCTCGACGCTCGCCGTGACGGAGCTGCGTCGGCTTGCGATCAGACTGGCCATCGAACCATTGCGCGCGGAGCCCGTGCTCGGCCCGTTCCACGTCCTCCGGCTGACGGAGGGCATCCTCCAGCTCGCCGGGCGTCTGCCCTTCGCGAACCTCGGAACGCTCGACGCGATCCATCTGGCCACCGCCCTCACGGCGGAGGCATCCGTCGTCGTGACGTACGACAGGCGTCTCGCCGACGCGGCCCGAGCGGAGGGCATCGTCGTCGAGCACCCCTCGGTGTGACCACCGGGTGCCCGCGGCCCCGGGTCAGCCGCGGCCGGTGACGACGTCGGCGAGGTGGGCGATGGGCGAGGTCTTCTCGCGGCCGGCGAGCTCGGCGCGGTCGGCCATGCCGTACGCGGCGTAGAGCCCCTTCGTCGCGAGCCAGCGCAGCGGCTCGGGCTCCCAGCTGCGCACGCGGTGGTTCACCCACGGCAGCGACACGAGCTCGGTGTCCTCGCCGAGGATCAGGTCGGTGATCGTGCGCCCGGCGAGGTTCGTCGCCGTCACGCCGGTGCCGACGTAGCCGCCGGCCCACGCCATCCCGGTCCTGCGGTCGAGCCCGACCGTGGCCGCCCAGTCGCGGGGCACGCCCAGCACGCCCGACCACGCGTGCGCGATCGCGGCATCCCTGGTCGCCGGGAAGAAGCGGTGCAGGATGTCGGTGAGCTTGTCGACCGTGACCGCCGGGGTCTGCCCGTCGGTGTCGGTCTTCGACCCGTACCGGTAGGGCACGCCGCGCCCCCCGATCGCGATGCGGTCGTCGGCGGTGCGCTGCGCGTACATGTAGACGTGCGCGAAGTCGCCGAGCACCTCGCCTCCGCTCCAGTGCAGCTCGTCCCACACCTCGCGGGGGAGCGGCTCGGTGGCGATGAGCGACGAGTTCATCGGCAGCCACAGGCGGCGCAGGCCCTTGAGCGCCGCGGTGAAGCCCTCCGTCGCCCGCACGACGACATCGGCCGACACGGTGCCGTGGGTGGTGCGCAGGCGATGCGGCGCGATCTCGATCACGCGCGTGCCCTCGTAGATGTCCACCCCGGCGCGCTCGCAGGCCGCGGCGAGCCCGTCGGCGAGCTTGGCCGGCTGGATGCGGGCGCAGTGCGGATGCCACACCGCGGCGCGCGTGCCCGCCACGGCGATCCTCGCCGTCGCCTCCTGCGCCTCGAGCAGCTCGAGGTCGGTGTGCCGCCACGTCTGCTCGGACGCGGCGAACGCGCGCAGGCGCGACTCCTGGGCCGGCGTGTAGGCGACGGTGAACTCGCCGCCCTTGCGGATGTCGGCGTCGATGCCCTCGGCGGCCGCGACCCGGATGACCTCGTCGACGGTCTCGTTCATGGCACGCTGGAAGCGCTCGGCGGCATCGCGGCCGTGGGCCCTCACGTACTGCTCGCGCCCGCCGGTGATCGCATTGGTGAGCCAGCCGCCGTTGCGGCCCGAGGCGCCGTACCCGGCGTGCCGCTGCTCGATCACCGCGACGCGCAGGTCCGGCCGGGCCCGCGTGAGGTAGTACGCCGTCCACAGCCCGGTGTAGCCGGCGCCCACGATCGCGACGTCGACCGCCAGGTCGCCGGGAAGCGCCGCGCGCGGCGCGGGCGCGCCGAGCCGATGCCACCAGTGCGACACCTCGCCGTTGATCATCCTGCTCCTCGTCTGCGAGTCGTGCCGTGAGCACTTCGGCGCCCCGCCGTCCCGTCTTATCTGATTTGCCTATGGGGCTCCGCCAACAGGCGCGGCCGGAATTCGGAGATCTGCTGGAATGCGGAGATCTTTCCGGACGGATGGCCGAATCTCGGCAGATCTCCGAATCTCGGCAACGCCCATCGACTCGGCGGAACCTCTAAAGCGTAGTAAAGAAGGAAATACGAGCCACAGCGAAGAGCCCCGCGCGCGGCGACCCGGTCGTCAGCGCACGGCGTACGCGACGCCGCTGATGAGCACGGCGATGAGGGTCGTCCAGCCGACGATCGCGACGGCCTGCCAGCTCAGGATGCGGGCCCGCCCGACGCCGGCCGTGGCGAGCATCGTGGCGGTGAACTGCGTGGGCAGCAGCAGGGGCCCGAGCAGGCTCACGCCCGGCACGCCGTAGCGCTCGAACGCGCGCTGGAACTTGACCCGGCGGCGCGACGGCGGCTCGGCCGACTGCTCGGGCGTCTCCCCGTCGGCCGCGCCTTGCGCCGCCACGGCTGCCCGGGCGTGCACCCGGGTGACCACGGCCTGCCGTGCGCGCGAGCTGAGCAGCACGAGCACCGCCACGCACGCGAAGTTGCCCGCGACGGCTGCGACGGCGGCGATCACCGGGTGCACGCCGCCGATGATCCCGATCGTGGCGGCGCCCTCGCCCTCGATGAAGGGGATCGCGCCGGCCGCCGCCACGATGAGCGGCTGGATCAGCTCGGGCACCCGGGCGATGAGGTCTTGGAAGGTCTCGATGAGGTTCATGGTCCGAGTCCACCGGCTGAGTCGTCGCGCCGGAAGTGCGCGGCTGTCACCTCCTTCCGGGCGCTTCGCACGTCGCATCCATGACATCTGTCACGCGCATAGTGTGGTCGGATGACCACTCCTGCGCGCGTCGAGGCGACGGCGCGGGCGCGCGCCGCGCGCAGGCTCTCGCGCGGCATCGCCGCGACGTGGTGGTACACGTGCGCGGGCATCCTCTTCTTCTGGCTCGCCCTCCTCGCCTTCTGGGTCACGGCGCTCGCGGGCGCGGGCCGCGGCGTCGCGGCGGTCGTCGTGGTCGGGATCGGCGGACTCGTGTGGATGCTGGCGACGACGCCGCTGCTCCTCCAGTACCGCAACCGGCCGGACGCCGCGCCCGCGGTGCGCTCGCGCAGCGCGCTTGTGGCCCTCGCCGTGGCTGTGGCGTTCGGCGTCCTGTCGGGACTCGTCGCCGGGGCGTGGCTCCTCGCGGCCTTCCCCGTCGTCGAGGTGCTCGTGCTCCTGAACTGGGGGCCCGGCATCCGGCTTCGCGTCGTGCTCGCCGTGACGGTCGTGCTCGTGGCGGTGTGGGCGATCGACGCACGCTTCACCGTCGCCCCCGAGACGGCGCTGAACGGGGCTCTCGTGGGCTTCTACTCCACGATGCTGCCGGCGATGACGGTGCTCTCGCTGTGGTGGTGGGACGTGCTCGTCGCGCTCGACCGGGCCCGCGCCTCCGAGGCGCGGCTGGCCGCGACGCAGGAGCGGCTGCGCGTCGCGACCGACGTGCACGACCTGCAGGGCCACCACCTGCAGGTGATCGCGCTGCAGCTGGAGCTCGCCGAACGACTCCTGACGCAGGATGCCGAGGCGGCCGCGGCGCAGCTGCGCGCCGCGCGCGCGAGCGTCGACGAGGCGCAGCAGGGCACCCGCGACCTGGCGACCCGGTTCCGGACCGCGGCGCTCGGCGACGAGATCGCGAACGCCGCCGATCTGCTTCGTGCGGCGGGGGCGGACGTGGAGACGGCGGTGGCCTCCGAGGCGGACCTGGCCCCGGCATCCGTCTTCGGCCCGGTCATCCGCGAGACCACGACGAACGTGCTGCGCCACGGCGGGGGACGCCGCGCGCGTCTGGCGCTGTCGCACACGCGGGGGGCATGGCGCTTCGAGATCTCGAACGACGCCGAGCCCGCCGGGCCGGCGACGAGCGGGTCGGGACTGGAGGGGATCGCCCACCGCGTCGCCGAGGCGGGCGGCACGCTCGACGTCAGCCGCGAGGGGCAGCTGTTCACGGTCGTCGTCACGGTGCCGGCGCAGATCGCGGAGGCGGGATGATCCGCGTGCTGATCGCCGACGACGAGGCGATGATCCGCTCGGCGCTCGCCGCGCTGCTGCGCCTGGAGCCCGACATCGACGTGGTGGCGGAGTGCGCCGACGGCGAGGATGCGGTCGCCGAGGCGACGCGGCTCACGCCCGACGTGTGCCTGCTCGACCTGGAGATGCCCGGTCTCGACGGCGTCGACGTTGCCGACCGGCTCAGACGCACCGTCGCCACGCGCTGCATCGTGGTCACCCGGCACGCTCGTCCCGGTGTGCTGCGGCGCGCGCTCTCCTCCGGCGTGGCGGGGTTCCTCCCCAAGTCGCGCGGCGCCGACGAGGTCGCCGCCGTCATCCGCCGCGTCGCCTCCGGCGGGCGCTACGTCGACCCCGAGGTCGCCGCCGATGCGCTCAGCGACGCCCGCTGTCCGCTGACCGGCCGCGAGCTCGACGTGCTGCGCGCCGGCCGACGCGGCGAGACGACCGGCCAGATCGCCCGGGCGCTGTCGCTCGCGCCGGGGACCGTCCGCAACCACGTCTCCGCCGTGCTCGCCAAGCTCGGGGTGCCCACGCGGCAGCAGGCCGTGCTCATCGCGCAGGAGCGCGGCTGGATCTGAGCCGGACGGGATCTCCCCCTATCCAGCCACGCCGCCGCCACGCTAAAGTCACGGGCGAACGGGCACACGCGCGAAGGAGACGGCATGGCCTCGGACACTGCGGCACGAATCCTCGAAGGAGTCGGCGGGGCCGGCAACGTCGAGATGCTCACGCACTGCGCGACCCGGCTGAGATTCCAGTTGCGCGACGCGTCGGGGGTGGACCAGAAGACCGTCGAGGCGATCCCCGGCGTGCTCGGGGCGGTGCCGCAGGCGGGCGACCGCTTCCAGGTGGTGATCGGCGGCGGCGTGCAGACCGTCTACAACGACATCATGGCGCTGCCCGCGATGGGCAAGGGCGGCGCGCCGGCGGCGGAGAGCATCGAAGACATCAAGAAGCGCGAGCGCGAGAAGGGCGTGCGCGGCAAGGTCGCCTGGATCGACTCGCTGTTCGAGTTCCTCTCCGACTCGTTCCGGCCGATCCTGGGCGCGCTGCTCGGGGCATCCTTCTTCATCACCTTCATGGCGCTCATGGCGACCCTCGGGGTCATCCCGCCGTGGAACGCGCCGGGCGTCACCCTCGACGCGCCCTGGGCGTTCATCAACCTGATGTGGCAGGCCGTCTTCGTGTTCCTGCCCCTCATGGTCGCCTACAACGCGACGAAGAAGGTGGGCGCCGACCCGTGGGTGGGCTTCGCCATCATGGCGGTCCTCATGCTCCCCGCGTTCACCGCCCTCGGCGACGGCGTCGACCCGACCACCCTGTTCGGCTCGTCGGTGAAGATCGTCCCGGTCTTCGGCCTGCCGCTGCCGATCGTCAGCTACAGCTCGCAGGTGTTCCCGCCGCTGCTCATGGCGGCCGTCCTCGGGCCGCTCTACAAGCTGCTGCGCAAGCTCATCTCCGAGAACCTGCAGCTGATCTTCGTGCCGTTCTTCGCGATGCTCATCATGATGCCGCTGACGGCGTTCGTGATCGGCCCCATCGGCGTCTACGTCGGCGCGGGCCTCGGCCAGCTCCTCTCGATGATCAACAGCTTCTCGCCGTTCATCTTCGCGATCATCATCCCGCTCGCCTACCCGTTCATGGTCCCGCTCGGGCTGCACTGGCCGATCAACGCGATCATGCTGGTGAACATCAGCACGCTCGGCTACGACTTCATCCAGGGCCCCATGGGCGCGTGGAACTTCGCGTGCTTCGGGGCGACCGCCGGCGTGCTCATCCTCTCCGTGCGCCACCGCGACACGCAGATGCGCCAGACGGCGACGGGCGCCCTCGCGGCGGGCCTGCTCGGCGGCATCTCCGAGCCGTCGCTCTACGGCATCCATCTGCGCTTCAAGCGGATCTATCCGAGGATGCTCGTGGGCTGCCTCGTCGGCGGGGTCACGATCGGCCTCGGGAGTCTCGTCCTCGGCCTCGAGCACGGCGTCACCACCGGGGCGTTCGTGTTCACGTCGCTGTTGACGATCCCGGCCTTCGACCCCATCGGGCTGTACGCGATCGCCGTCTGCCTCGCGTTCTTCACGTCGATGTTCCTCGTGCTCGCCTCGAACTTCCGCACCCCCGAGCAGCAGGCCGAGTTCGAGGCCGCGCGCGATGCGGCGCAAGCGCCGGCTGCCGCTCCCGCGCATGCGGCTCCCGTCGCGGCCGGGGAGCGGGCGGGGTCCGCGATCGATGCAGCCGCTGCCGCGGTGCCCGTGGCCGCTGTCGCTGCCACCGCCGTGCTCGACGCTCCCGCGATCGAGATCGCGTCGCCGCTCGACGGCGAGGTGGTGCCGCTGGCCGACGTTCCCGACCCGGTGTTCGCCGGCGGCACGATGGGGCCGGGCGTGGCGATCGAGCCGACCGGCGACACCGTCTACGCGCCCGGCCCCGGCACCGTGGCCGCCGCGCAGCCGACCGGCCACGCGTTCGGGCTCGTGCTCGACGGCGGCGTGGAGCTGCTCATCCATGTCGGCATCGACACGGTGAACCTCAAGGGCGAGGGCTTCGACGTCAAGGTCAAAAGCGGCGACCGCATCGAGAAGGGCACGCCGCTGGTCACCTTCGACCGCGCGGTCATCGAGAAGGCGGGCTACCCGCTCATCACGCCGGTGATCGTGCTCAACGCCGAGCAGTTCGGCGCGGTCGACCCGCTCGTCACGGGACCCGTCAGCGCGGGCACCCCGGTCATCGCCGTGCAGGCGTGAGCGCGGTGCGAACGAGCCGTCGGTAGCGGCGGCTCACGAGCCGTGGCGCTCGTGCGGCCAGCGGCCGAAGTGGATCGGCAGCGCCAGCGCCAGGGACACGAGCAGGATGCCCGCGACGAAGACGATCGGCTGGAACGGCGGCAGCGAGAACGAGACACCCGTGGTGATGATGCCCAGCACGAACAGGGCGAGCGCGACGACGAACATGCGGAACCTCCCGGTACACCTTGACCGCCAGCCTATCGGTGCGTGCTCGTGCGCGGTGGGGTGTCGCAGAGTCCGTCGCGACATGCCGTGCGGTTCGGCATGTTGCGACGGGTTCGTGCGCGGCACGCGCGGTGGTGGGGGGCGGGGATGTCGGATGCCGCCCGCCGGGGGAGGATGGACACATGACGACGATTCCCGCGGTGACGCTCAACGACGGCACGGCCTTTCCCGAGCTCGGGCTGGGCACCTACAAGCTGGAGGGGGAGGACGGGATCACGGCGATCGCCGGTGCGATCGACACGGGATACCGGCTGCTCGACACGGCCGTCAACTACGGCAACGAGGCCGAGGTCGGCGAGGCCGTGCGCCGCAGCGGCGTCGACCGCGACGAGGTCGTCGTGGCGACGAAGGTGCCCGGGCGCGACCACGGGTACGACCAGACCCGCGCGAGCGCGCGGGGATCGCTCGACCGGCTCGGGCTCGACCGCATCGACCTGTACCTCATCCACTGGCCCAACCCGCGCTTGGACCGGTACGTCGAGACGTTCCGCGCGATGGTCGACCTTCAGGCGGAGGGGCTCGTGCGCTCGGTGGGGGTGTCGAACTTCACCGAGGGGATGCTGCTGCGTCTCATCGAGGAGGTCGGCGTGACCCCTGCCGTCAACCAGGTCGAACTGCATCCGTACTTCCCACAGGGTCAGCTGCGCGCATTCCATGCCGCACACGGCATACGCACCGAGAGCTGGAGTCCGCTCGCCCGGCGCAGCGAGCTGCTCGCCGAGCCGCTGATCGGCCGGATCGCCGCCGCGCACGGCGTCACCGCCACGCAGGCGGTGCTGCGCTGGCACGTGCAGCTCGGATCCACGCCCATTCCGAAGTCGGCGCAGCGCGAGCGCCAGCGCGAGAACGCCGACGTGTTCGGGTTCGCGCTCACCGATGCCGAGGTCGCCGCGATCTCCGCGCTCGAGCGCGGCCGGCTGTGGGACGGCGATCCGGACACCCACGAGGAGCTGTGACGACGCTCGTCACGCGGTGACGCCGGTCACACCGCGACGGCCTCGTTGTCGACCGACTCCTCCGCGGCGGCGACCGCCTCTGCCGACGGCTCGGCCTCCAGTGCCCGGCGCGAGGTCGCGAACAGCAGCATCCCGAGCAGGAAGGTGAGCAGCTCGGTCGCCGTCATCGACCAGATCACACCGGTCAGGCCGAACGCCGCGTTGCCGACGAGCACCACCGGGATGAACAGGATGCCCTGCGCGACCGACATGATCGTGGCGTTGCGCATCTGCTCGGTCGCCTGGAAGACCGCGATCACGAGCCCTGTGATGCCGTTGAACACCGTCGCGACGAGCATCGCGGTGAGGAGCGGGATGCCGTCGGCGATGACCGCGGCATCCGCGCTGAACAGGGCGAACACCTGGTCGCGGAACACGAACACGATCGTGGAGAAGACCGCCGTGATCCCGAGGATCGCGATCGCCGCCCCGCCGATGCTGCGGCGCAGGCGGGCGCGATTGCGGGCGCCGAACGCGTAGGCGAGGAGCGGGATGACGCCGATGAACACGCCCATGCACATCATCTCCGGCAGCTGGGAGATCCGCAGCGCCACGCCCATCGACGCCAGTAGGGCGTCGCCGTAGCCGATGGCGATCCAGTTCATGACGAGGGTCGTGGCGAGGAGGAACGACGATTGCAGCAGTTCGGAGATCCCCACGCCGAACACGGTCTTCAGCATCTCGCGGTCGGCGTGGAACCAGCGCGGTGCGAGCGAGACGACCTCGCTGCGGCGGGTCAGCCACCACGCGTAGTAGCCGACCATCGCGATGTTCGACAGCCCGAGCGCGAGGCCGGCGCCCAGCACGCCCCAGCCCAGCACGAGGATGAACAGCACGTCGAACACGAGGTTCGCGATGGTCGACGCGATGAGCCCGATCATCGATGCGACCGCGGCGCCCTCGGCGCGCACGAGCTGCTCGAGCGCGAAGCACGCGACGTAGATCGGTGTGAACGCGAACATCGCCCCGATGTACAGGGCGGTCGGAGCGAGGGATGCGCCCGATGCGCCGACGGCCGCCGCGACGGGAGTTGCGAACACGAGGCCCAGCACACCGATGACCGTGCCCGCGATGAGCGAGCCCCACATCGTGAACGAGGAGACCTGCTTGATGCGGTCGGTGGAGCCCGCCGACGAAGTCCCCTCCTGCTCCTGCGCGCCGAGGAGGCGCGAGACGTAGGTGCCTCCGCCGACGCCGAACACGCCGCCCACGGCCATGATGAGGGCGAAGACGGGAAGGGAGTAGGTGAGCGCTGCGAGCAGCGGCGTGGAGTGGAGCGAGCCGATGAAGCCCGCGTTGACGATGTTGTAGACGGCGCCGACGGACATGCCGGCGATCATCGGGATGCACAGGTGCACCAGGGAGCGCCAGACGGGCGCGGATGCGAGGTAGAAGCGGTTGTTCGAAGACATGGTGAACCCTCCGTCGCGGGGAACGGCTTTCGTGGAAGCGGTGTGGGGTCGGTGGATGGATGCGCGCGTGGATCAGTGTCGTCGCCGTCGACGGGCGTAGCCGCGCTCCGGCGGCGCGGGCGGGGTCGGGACGCCGCTCTGGCTGATGACGCGTTCGAGCAGCCCGAGGAGCTGCTCCTGGTCTGCGGGGCTCAGCGTGGCGAAGAGGCGCTCCTGCGCGCGTCTCATCTCCTCGTCGAAGCCCTCGATCAGGCGGGAGCCCTCGGCGGTGACGGCGAGGAGCTTCACGCGCGAGTCGTCGGGAGACGGCGTGCGCGTGATGTAGCCCCGATCCTCGAGCCCCTGCAGGAGGCTCGTGACCGAGGCGGCGGTCGTGCCCGACATCTCGGCCAGCTCGCGGGCGATCACGCCGCGATCCTGGTGCTCCTCGATGTAGCCGAGCGTGAACGCCTGCTGCCGGGTCAGTCCGCTCGCGCGCACCCACTCGTCCGCGTCCGCCCGCTGGGTGAACCCGAGCGCACGGATCGCGATCGTGAGCCGCTCGGCACGGGATGTCATGGTTAGAACCCTAACAGTTAGAATTCTAATTATCTAGTCGGGAGCGTCGCCGACGGCAAGACGTGTCTCAGCATCCCGCTGGGGTGTGGGGTGTCGCGGGCCTGCGCGACAATGGCGGGCATGGCGACACACAGGTTGAGCGCGCAGGACGCCCGCCGCATCGCGGTGCGCGCGCAGCTGCTCGACGCGCGCCGGCCGGCGGATGTCGTGGAGGTCGCCGAGCAGCTCACGCTGCTGAACATCGACCCCACGAACGCGATCATGCCGAGCGAGCACCACCTGCTGTGGAGCCGCATCGGCGACGCCTACGAGCAGTCGTGGCTCACGCACGCGTTCGAG
Source organism: Microbacterium sp. (assembly GCA_047606835.1). Taxonomy (GTDB): domain Bacteria; phylum Actinomycetota; class Actinomycetes; order Actinomycetales; family Microbacteriaceae; genus Microbacterium. The sequence continues at coordinate 13,231 of JASGDZ010000211.1, forward strand.
CACGACAGGGTGCTGTTCGAGTTCGACGGCGCGTACCGGCCGACCAGCGACCTCGAGCTGTTCCTGCCCCGCATGCGCGCGGCCCCGCACTACGCCTCGACCCGCGAGTGGCTGGCTGCCAACGCGCGGTTCCGGCGCGACATCCTCGACCGCCTCGCCGCCGACGGGCCCACGGCGACGGGCGACATCCCCGACACGAGCGCCGTGCCCTGGCCGTCGAGCGGCTGGAACAACAACCGCAACGTCACGATGATGCTCGAGGTGCTGCTCGCGCGCGGCGAGATCGCCGTCTCCTCCCGCGAGGGCCGCGAGCGCCGTTGGGATCTCGCCGAGCGCGTGTACCCGCAGGGCCTCGTCGAGCTCACGATCGAGGAGGCGGATGCCGCGCGCGACGCGCGTCGCCTGCAGTCGCTGGGCATCGCGCGCGACCGTGCGACCGCCGTCCCCATCGAGGTGAACCACGTGCGGGATGCCGGCGAGCCCGCCGTCGTCGACGGCGTCGCCGGAACCTGGCGGGTCGACCCGGCCGCGCTCGCCGCCCTCGACGAGCCGTTCGCGGGGCGCACCGTGCTGCTGTCGCCGTTCGATCGGCTGGTCTTCGACCGTGCCCGGGCGCTGGAGCTGTTCGGATTCGAGTACGTCCTCGAGATGTACAAGCCCAGGGCGAAGCGCCGCTGGGGCTACTTCGCGCTGCCGATCCTCGACGGCGACCGGCTCGTCGGCAAGCTCGACGCCGCAGCCGACCGCAAGGCAGGGGTGCTGCGCGTCGCGGCGATCCACGAGGACACGGCGTTCGACGAGGAGACGACCGATGCCGTGCACGCCGAGATCCGCGCACTCGCCGCGTGGCTCGGGCTCGGAGTCAGCGGCATGTCGGACGACCGCTGAGCCGAGCGAGCCGCAGCCTTCCTCGTTTTGACCGGCGGGAGGCGCGCCCGCGACTGCGGTTTCTCGCTTCTACAGCTGTGCGCCGTCGTCGTCGGGGTCGTGGAGCGTGCCGATGCGGCCGCCGCGCCATGACTCGTAGGCGATGATCCAGCCGATCGCGATGACCGCCGCGAGCAGGACGCCGAGTGCGACGTTGCCGAGCAGGCTGCCGACGATGACGCCGAGGACGAACAGCAGCACCGTGCCGGCGATCCAGCCGACGCGTCCGCGCGGCCAGCCGGTGCCGGGTGGGGAGGCCATGAACCCAGCGTACGGCCGGTCAGCGGTCGCGGTGGTCCTCGGGGTGCAGCCGAGGTCCGCGGCGCGGCTCGCGCACGCCGCTCAGGCCGATGAGCCGGATCACCCGCTGCCGGTGACCTGCCCACGGCGCGAGGAGCTCGAGCATCCCATCGTCGTCGGTGCGCGCGCCGGTGAGGGCGAAGCCGACCTCGTGCGCGAGGTGGAAGTCGCCGACGCTCACGGCATCCGGGTCTCCCAGGGCGCGGATGCGGGTCTCGGCCGCCGTCCATGCTCCGACGCCGCGCACGCTCGTGAGCACGCGGTCGCGGGCGTCGCCGTCGTCGGCGCGCAGGGTCGCCGCGGCGATCGCGTCGCCCCGGCGCGCGGCGTCGACGATCGTGCGCGCCTGCGGAGGCTCGAGCCCCGCGCGGTGCCACGCCCACGACGGCACGTGCC
>JASGDZ010000212.1:0-3193 GCA_047606835.1 Microbacterium sp.
CGGGGGCGGATGCCCGGCGCACCGGCGCGCTCGCGGCGCCGCGCGGCGCGGCCGACGCAGCTGACATGCGGAACCGCCCCTCGTTCTCCGGTCAGACGTGACAGTCCGCCGATTCTTCCGGCATCCCCTGCGAGAAACCTTAGGAGCCGTCTCCCACAACGTTCAGCCTAGGACGGTGTGGCCGATGTGAACAATGTGAACGGTGTGACGAGAGATGACGTGCGCGTGGGCGTCAGTCGAGGAACAGCGCCCGCAGCCGCTTCGTCGTGAAGACGAGCCCGACCGCGATCATGACGACGTAGTACGCGACGTGGACCCACATCGCGGAGCTCATCGCACCGGTCGTGAAGCCGCGGATGAGCTCGACGCCGTGCCACAGCGGGAACGCCATGATGACGTGCTGCACCCATTCCGGGTAGACGGTGATCGGATAGAGCGTCGCCGAGAACAGGAACATCGGCAGCAGCACGAAGTTGATCCAGTCCATCTGCTGGAAGGTTCTCATGTAGCTCGTGACCGCCATGCCGACGCTGGCGAACCCGAACGCGATCATCAGCACCGCGGGAAGCGCGAGGATCGCCGTCGGCGCGAGGTTCAGCCCGAGCAGCTGCATGATGACCATGAACCCGGTCGCATACAGCAGCCCGCGCAGCAGCGCGTAGAGGATCTCGCCGAGCGCGACATCCAGCGGTCCGAGCGAGGTCGCGAGCATCCCCTCGTAGAGCTTTCCGTAGTTGAGCTTGAAGAACACGTTCCACGTCGAGTCGTAGATCGCCCCGTTCATCGCCGACACCGCCAGCAGCGCCGGCGCGATGAACGCCGCGTACGGCACGTCGACGCCGGCGCCGGTCTGCACGTCGCCCACCAGCTGCCCCAGCCCGATGCCCATCGAAGCGAGGTAGAACACCGGCTCGAAGAAGCCCGACACGATCACGAGCCAGCTCGACGAGCGCGCCGCGAGCAGCCCCCGCTGCACGACCGCGCCGGGGTTTCCCGCCCACAGCGCCCGCACGCCGCCGCGGCGGGCGGCATCCGTCGTCGGCGTCACGGCGGTCATCGGGCGAGCCTTGTGCGAAAGAGGCGGCGCGCGAGCAGGAACGCGCCCACCGCCAGCACGAGCAGGTAGGCGAGGTGCACGACGATCATGAGCGGCTCTGCGGGCCTGCCGTACGTCACCGTGCGGCCGAGCTCGGTCGCGTGCCACAGCGGCGACACCCAGCCGATCCACTGCAGCCACCCGGGCAGCGTCGCGAGCGGATAGAACGTGCCGGAGAAGAGGAACATCGGCATGAAGACGAACCGCTGCACGAGCGCGAACTGGCCCTTGTCGTCGGTGATCGACGCCGCGTAGGCCATGTAGGGCACCCCGAACGCGAGGCCCGCGAGCAGCCCGATGAGGATCGAGAGCCACCCGGTGCCGGGCTCAGGCACGGCGCCGAAGACCCAGATGAACACGTAGTAGGCGCCGACCGCGACCGCCATCCGCGCCGCCGCCCCCGCCACGACCCCGCCCGCGATCTGCCCCGGCGACAGGGCCGACGCGCTGAAGCCGAAGAAGTAGCGCCGCCACTTGAAGCCCGCCATCACCGGGAACGAGAACTCCTCGGATGCCACCGAGATCGCCGCCGACATGAGCAGCGCCGGTGCGACGAAGACGAGGTACGACACCTCCCGGCCGCCGTCGACGATCGGCGCCTGGATGAGCGCGGCAAGCCCCACGGCCAGGCCCAGGAGATAGAGGATCGGCTGCCCGAGCGCGCCGACGACGATCGTCCACCCGTACGCGCGCATCGCGCGCACCATGTGCTCGGCGACGTACCACGTGCCCAACGCGCGGGGCCTGCGGCCCCACTCCATGGCCTCGGCGCGCAGGTCGTCCAGCGACGGGTGGTCGGCCGTCGCGGGGGCCGCCGGCATCCGCCCGCTCGAATCCGGGGTCATTCGATGAGCGACCTTCCGGTCAGCCGCAGGAAGACGTCTTCCAGCGACGAGCGCCGCACGAGCGAGGTGAGCGGCTCCAGCCCGTCCGCCGCAAGGCGTTCGAGCGCCGCCTCGCCGTCGTCGGCGTAGACGAGGATGCGGTCGGGCAGCACTTCGACACGGTCGCCGAGGCCCCGCAGCCGCGGCGCGACCTGCTCGTTGCGGTCGGACCCGAAGCGCACCTCGAGCACCTCGCGGCTGGAGTGCTGGCGGATGAGGGATGCCGGCGTCCCCTCCGCCATGATGCGGCCCTTGTCGACGACGATCAGCCGGTCGCACAGCTGCTCGGCCTCGTCCATGTAGTGCGTCGTCAGCACGAGGGTCGTGCCGCGCTCCTTGAGGCGGAACAGGCGATCCCACAGCACGTGCCGCGCCTGCGGGTCAAGGCCCGTGGTCGGCTCGTCGAGCAGCAGGATGCGCGGGTCGTTGATGAGCCCGCGCGCGATCGTGAGGCGCCGCTTCATGCCGCCGGAGAGCTGGTCGACCTTGCTCTTGGCCTTGTCCTCCAGCGCGGCGAACGCGAGCAGCTCGTCGGCCTTGCGCTGGCAGACCCTGCCGGGGAGCCCGAAGTAGCGGCCGTAGATGTAGAGGTTCTCGCGCGCGTTGAGCTCGCCGTCGAGGTTGTCCTGCTGCGGCACGACGCCCAGCCGCGACCGGATCTCGGGGCCGTACCGGTCGGGGTCGAGGCCGAGGATGCGCAGGCTCCCGCTCGTGCGCGCCGAGACCGCGCCGATCATCTTCATCGTGGTCGACTTGCCCGCGCCGTTGGGGCCGAGGAGGCCAAACGACTCCCCCGGCGCGACCTCGAAGCTCAGCCCGTCGACGGCGACGAAGTCGGGCCGGCCCTTCACCCGGTATGCCTTGACGAGGTTCGAGGCTTCGATGACGGCGTGTGGCACCGCACCAACCTACCGCGGGCCGCCGACGCGCCGATCGTCAACTATGGTTGACACCATGAGCGATCAGTCCCGCACCGCGGTCGGCGCCGCCGAAGGCGGCGAGCCGCTCGCCGAGCTGCGGGCCATCCGCCGCACGCAGGCCGAGCTCGCCCGTGCCGAGGCCGAGAACGTGCGCCGCGCGCGCGTGCAGGGATGCTCCTGGGTCGCCATCGCCGATGCGCTCGGCGTCTCGCGGCAGGCCGTGCACAAGAAGTACGGACGACGATAGCGCCGCGCCGCCGCCAGAAGTCGCCGCCGCCGGCATGCGTGCGTCC
>JASGDZ010000213.1:0-2689 GCA_047606835.1 Microbacterium sp.
CGGCGAGCCCGGCGCCCCGGCGAGCCCGGTGCCCCGGCTAGCCCGCCGCGCCCGGCGGTGCGGTGCCTCAGCCGCGCAGCGCGCGCAGCGCGAGCGCCGTGCGCACGGCGGCATCCGCCGCTTCGAACCCCTTGTCCTCGTGCGAGCCCGGCAGGCCCGCGCGATCGAGGCCCTGCTGCTCGTCGTCGAGGGTGAGCACGCCGAAGCCGACCGGCTTGCCGGTGTCGAGGGCGACGCGGGTCAGCCCGTCGGTCGCCGCCGCCGACACGAACTCGAAGTGCGGCGTGCCGCCGCGGATGATGACGCCCAGGGCGACGACGGCGTCCGCGCCCGCCTCCAGAACGGCCTTGGCGACCACGGGCAGCTCGAACGATCCCGGCACGCGCACGAGCCGGTGCGCGGCACCGGCCGCGTCGAGCGCACGCACGGCGCCGGCGATGAGCCCGTCGGCGATGACGGTGTGCCACTCGCCCGCGACGATCACGACGTCCAGGCCTTGTCCGTCGACGTCGCCCCGCTCGGGGGATCCCTTGCCGCTCACGCGTCGGCTCCTTCCGCAGAGATGGATTCGGCCGTAGAGATGGACTCGGCCGCAGACATGGATTCGGCCGCCGACGCCCGGTCGCCCCGCATCAGGGACAGCGCGTCTTCGAGGTCCTCCTCCGCGATCACGTGACCCATGCGGTCGCGCTTGGTCTCCAGGTACTGGTGGTTGTTCGGCCCCACGCCGACGATGAGCGGCACCTGCTCCACGACGTCGAGGCCGAACTCGCGCAGCTGCGCCACCTTGTCGGTGTTGTTCGTGAGCAGCCGCACCCGTTCGACGCCGAGGTCGGCGAGGATGCCGGCCGCCGCCGCGTAGTCGCGGGCGTCCGCCGGCAGTCCGAGCGCGAGGTTCGCGTCGACCGTGTCGAGCCCGCGCTCCTGCAGGCTGTAGGCGCGGAGCTTGTTGATGAGCCCGATGCCGCGGCCCTCGTGCCCGCGCATGTAGATGACGACGCCGCCGTCCTGCTCGATGGCGTCGAGCGCGGCATCCAGTTGCGGCCCGCACTCGCACTTCAGCGAGCCGAACGCCTCGCCGGTGAGACATTCGGAGTGCACCCGCACGAGCGGCACGCACTCGCTCAGGTCGCCGGCGACGACCGCGATGTGGTCGGTGCCGGTGATGCGGTCCTTGTACGCGAGGAAGCGGAACTCGCCGTGCGAGGTCGGCACCTTCGCCTCGGCGCGCAGGCTCACCCGGCGCCGGTGCGCGGCGTGCGCCTGCTCGACCCGCGGCTCGACGCCGTTCAGGTGCGCGATGAGCTGCTCGATGGTGATGACCGGGATGCCTTCGCGCTCGCCCAGCTCCAGGAGCCCCGGCATCCGCATCATGCTGCCGTCCTCCGCGACGACCTCGCCGATCGCGGCGACCGGCTGCAGTCCCGCGAGCCGCATCAGCTCGACGCCCGCCTCGGTGTGCCCGGCGCGCTCGCGCACTCCGCCGTCGACGGCCCGCAGCGGAAGGACGTGCCCGGGGCGGATGACGGATGCGGGTGTGGATGCCGGGTCTGCCAGCACGTTGAGGGTGTGCGCGCGGTCGGACGCGCTGATGCCGGTGGAGACGCGGTCGGCGGCGTCGACGCTCACGGTGTAGGCGGTGCCGCGGGAGTCCTCGTTCACCGCGACCATCGGCGGCAGGTCGAGCCGGTCGGCCCAGTCGGCCGGCATCGGGGCGCACAGGAACCCGCTCGACCAGCGGATCGTCCACGCCAGCCACTCCGGCGTCGCGAGCTCGGCGGACAGGATGACGTCGCCCTCGTTCTCGCGGCTCTCGTCGTCGGCGACGATGACGGGCCGGCCCGCGCGCAGCGCGTCGAGCGCCTCGGGGATGGTGGCAAGGCTCATTGTCCGCCTCCTTCTGCGATGGGGGAGCCCGCGCGCGGGAAGGCGAGCAGGCGCCGGACGTGCCGGGCCAGGATGTCGGTCTCCAGATTGACCGCGTCGCCCGGCGCGCGCGCGCCGAGCGTCGTGGCGGCGAGGGTCTCGGGGATCAGCGACACCTCGAACCAGGGCGTCTCGTCGGCAGCGGCGCTGACCGCGCTGACGGTGAGGGACACGCCGTCCACGGCGATCGACCCCTTGTCGACCACGAGCGGCGCGAGGTCGGCGGGCAGACCGATGCGCAGCACCCGCCACCGGTCGCCCGGCCGCACCTCGAGCAGCTCGCCGGTGCCGTCGACGTGACCCTGCACGATGTGGCCGCCGAGACGGCCGTGCGCGACGGTCGCCCGTTCGAGGTTCACGGCGGAGCCTGCCGCGACGCCGGTGAGGGTCGACAGGTCGAGGGTCTGCTTCATGACGTCGGCGGCGAACCAGTCGTCGCCCCGGTCGACGACCGTGAGGCACACGCCGCTGACCGCGATGGAGTCGCCGTGCGCGGCATCCGTCACCGCCTTCGGGGCGCGTACCGTGAGTCGCACGCCGTCTCCGGACGGCTCGACGGCCGTGACCGCGCCGATCTCCTCGACGATCCCGGTGAACATGACTAGGCCTCCATTCCTTCCGCTGATCGAGTGCCCGCGCGCAGCGCGGGTGTGCTCTCCGGTGATCGAGTGCCCGCGCGCAGCGCGGGTGTGCTGTCCGGTGATCGAGTGCCCGCGCGTAGCGCGGGTGTGCTGTCCGGTGATCGAGTGCCCGCGCGCAGCGC
>JASGDZ010000214.1:0-10868 GCA_047606835.1 Microbacterium sp.
CTCACGCAGGCCGCGCGCGAGAACAAGCTCGACCCGGTGATCGGGCGCGAGAAGGAGATCGAGCGCGTCATGCAGATCCTGTCGCGCCGCTCGAAGAACAACCCCGTGCTGATCGGCGAGCCCGGCGTCGGCAAGACCGCCGTCGTGGAGGGGCTCGCTCAGGCGATCGTGAAGAACGAGGTGCCCGAGACCCTGAAGGACAAGCAGGTGTACTCGCTCGACCTCGGCTCGCTCATCGCGGGCTCCCGCTACCGCGGCGACTTCGAGGAGCGCCTGAAGAAGGTCACCAAGGAGATCCGCACCCGCGGCGACATCATCGTCTTCATCGACGAGATCCACACGCTCGTGGGCGCGGGCGCCGCCGAGGGCGCGATCGACGCGGCCAGCATCCTCAAGCCCCTCCTCGCCCGCGGCGAGCTGCAGACGATCGGCGCCACGACGCTCGACGAGTACCGCAAGCACTTCGAGAAGGATGCCGCGCTGGAGCGCCGCTTCCAGCCGATCCAGGTCGCAGAGCCCAGCCTGCCGCACGCGATCAACATCCTGAAGGGCCTGCGCGACCGGTACGAGGCGCACCACAAGGTGCAGATCACGGATGGCGCGATCGTCGCCGCAGCCAACCTCGCCGACCGCTACATCTCCGACCGGTTCCTGCCCGACAAGGCGATCGACCTGATCGACGAGGCCGGCGCCCGGCTGCGGCTGTCGATCCTGTCGTCTCCGCCCGAGCTGCGCGAGTTCGACGAGAAGATCGCGAAGGTGCGCTCCGACAAGGAGCAGGCCTCCGAGGAGCAGGACTTCGAGAAGGCGGCGTCGCTGCGCGACGAGGAGAAGACGCTGCTCGCCGAGCGACTGCGGCTGGAGAAGCAGTGGCGAAGCGGGGATGTCGCCTCGCACGCCACGGTCGACGAGGGACTGATCGCCGAGGTGCTCGCCCAGGCCACCGGCATCCCGGTGTTCAAGCTCACCGAGGAGGAGTCGAGCCGCCTCGTCTTCATGGAGAAGGCGCTGCACCAGCGCGTCATCGGCCAGGAGGAGGCGATCGCCGCGCTGTCGAAGACGATCCGCCGTCAGCGCGCGGGCCTCAAGGACCCGAAGCGCCCGTCGGGATCGTTCATCTTCGCGGGCCCCACCGGCGTCGGCAAGACCGAGCTCGCCAAGGCGCTCGCCGAGTTCCTCTTCGACGACGAGAGCGCGCTCATCTCGCTCGACATGTCGGAGTTCGGCGAGAAGCACACCGTGTCGAGGCTGTTCGGCGCCCCTCCCGGCTTCGTCGGCTTCGAGGAGGGCGGCCAGCTCACCGAGAAGGTGCGCCGCAAGCCCTTCTCGGTGGTGCTGTTCGACGAGATCGAGAAGGCGCACCCCGACATCTTCAACTCGCTCCTGCAGATCCTCGAGGAGGGGCGTCTCACCGACGGTCAGGGCCGTGTGGTCGACTTCAAGAACACCGTCATCATCATGACGACGAACCTCGGCGCGCGCGACATCGCCGGAGGCCCGGTCGGCTTCCAGGTCGAGGGCAACGACGCGACGAGCTACGACCGCATGAAGGGCAAGGTGCAGGAGGAGCTCAAGCGCCACTTCAAGCCCGAGTTCCTCAACCGGGTCGACGACATCATCGTGTTCCCGCAGCTGACCAAGCCCGAGCTCGTCCAGATCGTCGACCTGTTCACGAAGCGCCTCGCCGCGCGCCTGCTCGACCGCGACATGACGATCGAGCTGACGCAGGCGGCCAAGGAGCGGCTCATCGAGATCGGCTTCGACCCCGCGCTCGGCGCCCGGCCGCTGCGCCGTGCGATGCAGCGCGAGGTGGAGGACCGGCTCAGCGAGAAGATCCTGCACGGCGAGCTGGAGTCCGGCGACCACGTGAAGGTCGACGCGCAGGGCGGCGAGTTCGTCTTCGAGCACGGCCCGCGCGGCGAGCGCGTGGCCGTGGGGGTCGCGGCGGCCGGCGAGATCACGGCGACGCCCGACATCGCCGCGACGGCGTAGTCGCCGTCAGTCGTCGAGCGGGGCCACATCCACCTGCACGCGCAGCGTGGACTTCTTCGCCTTCGTGAAGATGATGCCCTTGACCGGCGAGACGTCTCCGTAGTCGCGCCCCCACGCCACGGTGACGTAGCGGTCGTTCGCCCACTGGTCGTTGGTCGGGTCGATCGCGAGCCACTGGGCGGAGAGGCGTTTCGTCTCGCCTGCGGCTCGCTCAACGACCGGGGGAACCCACACCGCGAGCCACGCGTGCGAGGCGTCCGCCCCGAACACCCGCTCCTTGCCGGCCGCCGGGCGGGTCGCGAGGTAGCCGCTGACGTACCGCGCCGCGACGCCGTGCGAGCGCAGTGCCGAAAGGGCCAGGTGCGCGAAGTCCTGACACACGCCCGCGCGCTTGGCCATCGCGTCGGCGACCGTGCTCGTGACGGTGGTGGCCGTGCTGTCGTACTCGAAGTCGGCGTGGATGCGGTGCATGAGATCGGTCACCGCCTCGCCGAGGGGACGGCCGGGGACGAGGGATGCCGCGGCGTAGTCGAACGTCTCCGGCACGTGCTGCACACGCGGCGACTCCAGGGCGAACTCGGTCGCGCGCCACGCGTCCGGCGCGTGCGCGGCGACCAGCGGACGCGCACGCTCCCACGGCTGGCCGAGCGCGGCCTCGTCGTACGTGGGCGTGTCGACCGACACCTCGCTCGATGCCTCGATCGTGAGACGCCCGTGCGGCTCGACGACGTGGAAGTGGGTCACCGCGTTGCCGAACCAGTCCGTGTCGCGCGAGACGTCGTCCGGATCGGGCGCCACGCTCACCGCGTGCGCGGTCACCGTCTGCCACGGCAGCTCGCGCGGCACGAGGTGGAACTGTCCCACGCTGTCCTGCACGCGGCCGCTGTACTCGTAGGCCGTGCGGTGGAAGACGCGGTACCTCATGCGCGCATCATCTCCTCGATGAGAGACAGCGACGACAGCTGCTGCGGCGGCGGGCCGATCTCGAAGTGCACGTGGTGGATCGCCAGCGCGAGCTGCGAGAGCCGGTCGATGGTGTCTTCGAGGAATTGCTCCAGCCGTCGACGATGCTCGGCACGCACCTCGGCGAGGCGGGTCGCGTCGACGCCGTCGAGCGCGGTCACGAGGTGCTCGAGCAGGCGTTCGGGGCGGGTCGATCCGGTGGATGCCGGCATCGCGGCGAGGTGCACCCGCACCTGCGCGAGCGCGAACGCGAGCGAGCGCGGGTTCTCGCCGTCCAGGAGCAGCAGTTCCAGGGCGTCGGCGGCGCGCACCGAGCCGTGGTAGCGGCGGCGATGGGTGACGATGCTCTCCGCGGCGGTGAGCATGGCCTCCAGCACCTCCCGATCGGCGCCGTACTCGCGGCGCTCGTTCATCGTCGCGGCGAGGAGGTGGCACACCTGCAGCGCCCGCTCGAGGTAGCGGCCCGCCTCGATCATGTGCCAGCCGGCATCCCGCATCATGCTCGCCGTCACGCCGTACAGCGACAGCATCGCGGCCAGCATCCGCCCGGCCGATTCCGCGGTGCGGTGCGCGCGCGACGACGAGCGCAGCGCCTTGGTGGCGCGTTCGACGTTGGAGAACACGCGCCAGGTGTCGCCGGACAGCTGGTCGCGCACGCCCTCCATCGCGGCGCGCAGGCGCGCGAGGCAGTGCGCCGCGGAGCCGCGGCGCTGCGCGTCGAGGATCAGCGAGCGGAACTCCTCCTCGATGTCGTCGGAGTGGTGCCCCGCGAGATCGACCAGCGCGGCGCGCAGCGCGCGCACGCTCTCTCGCGCGCCCGCGCCGGCGCCGAGCTCGTCGACCTGCGTGTGGGTCGTCAGCAGCAGCCGCAGGAGGTCTTCCGCGCGCTCGGCGTAGCGTCCGGTCCAGAACATGTCCTCCAGCGCGCGCGGGCCGAGCGCGGGGACGATGCGCGACATCGGCAGCGGCGCCACCTCCGCGAGCCCCTGGTCGGGATCGGAGACCGCGGCCTTGAGCACCCACACGTCCTTCGAGATGGGGGCGTCGTCTGGCTGCTCGCGCACCGTCGCCATTCCGCCCACGAGCGGACGGTAGGCGGTGCGGTAGCGCAGCGTGAAGGCGCGGAAGACGAGTGCGCGCGCCTCGACCCGGCCCGCGGCATCCCACACCGGCGCCTGCGACAGCGGCAGGCGCTCCTGCCCGACGAAGCGGTGTGGAGCGGCGAGGATGCGGTCGCGCACCTGTGCCGCAGTGAGCCCCGCGAGCGCCTTGCGCGGTGCGTCGATGAGACGCACGATGAGGTGCGGGTCGCCGTCGGCGAGACGGCGGAGCACGTCGTTGCGCGCCCCTCGGTCGCCGCACCACCACGTGGGCACCGAGGGCAGACGCACCTCCTCGTCGAGCAGCAGCCGGCCGATGGCGGGGAGGAACGGCATCAGGGCGGGGTTTTCCAGCACGCCCGCCCCGAGCCCGTTGACGAGGCGCACGCGCCCCCGGCGGACGGCCTCGGCCAGGCCCGCGACGCCGAGCCGAGAGTTCGCGCGCAGCTCCAGCGGATCGCACCAGTCGGCGTCGACGCGGCGCAGGATCACGTCGATGCGCTCGGTCGGCGTGGCCTTGGGCCAGCCGGCGGGCTTCATCCACACCCACCCGTCGCGCACCACGAGATCCTCGCCCTGCACGAGGGGGAAGCCGAGCGTGTTGGCGAGGAAGGCCTGGTCGAACGCCGTCTCGGAGTACGTGCCGGGGGAGAGCACGACGATGCGGGGCTCGGTGACGTCCTCCGCCGACTCCGCGAGCGCGGCGCGCAGGGCGGAGAAGTACGGCTCCATGCGGTGCAGGTCGCTCTCCTGGTAGAGCTCGGGAAGCACCTGGGAGATGACCCGGCGGTTCTCGGCCGCATAGCCGAGGCCGGACGGCGCCTGGACCCGGTCGGCCAGCACGCGCCACTCGCCGGCGGCGTCGCGGCCGAGATCCGTGCCCGAGAGCACGAGCGGGGTCGTGTCGGCGCGCGCCGGGCGCGCGGCGGGCCGGATGAACCCGGAGTGCCCGAAGACCACCGCGGCCGGCAGCGCGCCCGAGGACAGCAGCCGCTGTGGCCCGTAGAGATCGGCGAGCACCGCGTTGAGCAGCTCCGCGCGCTGAGCGAGACCCACCTCCAGCCGTGCCCACGTGGCGGCGTCGATGATGAGCGGCACCGGGTCCAGCTGCCAGGCCTGGGGCCCCGCGTCGGAGCTCACATAGCTCACGCCGTCGTCGGCGAGGAAGCGCGTGATCTCGCCGTGCAGTCGCTGCAGCTCGTCCGGCGTGAGGCCGAGTGCGACCGACGCGACGCCCTTCCACGCGGGTCGGAACGTGCCGTCGGGTGCGACCACCTCGTCGAAGCGGGACGCCTGCCCGGTGAACGGCAGCGTCGGCTGGGTCACCGCGGCGGCGTAGTCGCGAAGGAGGCTCTCAGGCATCCTGCCCATCGTATTCGCGCGGAGCCGGTGTCAGCCGCACGCCGGCGGCTCGCGGTCGGTTCGACGCCGGTGCCCACCGCGCTCGGGGCGGGGAATAGGCTGGGGCGGTGCCTCACGAACCAGCCCCGGCTCCGTTCGTCGTCCGCCCCGCCGTCACCGCAGACGTGCGCGGCATCGCGATGCTGCTCGAGCCGTACGTGCAGCGGCGCATCCTGCTCGGCAAGGAGCTCGTCGTCCTCTACGAGTCGGTGCAGCAGTTCCTCGTCGCCGAGGACGCGGACGGCAGGCTGATCGGCTGCGGTGCGCTCTTTGTCATGTGGGAGGACCTCGGCGAGGTGCGCACGCTCATCGTGGCGGACGACTGGCTGCGGCACGGCGTGGGCCGGGCGCTCGTCGACGGCCTCGAGCACCGGGCGCGGGCGCTCGGCCTCACGCGCCTGTTCTGCCTCACCTTCGAGGTGGAGTTCTTCACACGCCGGGGCTTCGCCGTCATCGGCGAGCAGGTGGTCGATCCCGACGTCTACTCGCAGCTGATCCGCTCGCCCGACGAGGGCGTCGCCGAGTTCCTCGACCTCGCGCACGTCAAGCCGAACACGCTCGGCAACACCCGCATGCTCAAGGAGCTCTAGCGGCGCAGGGCGCGTCACCCCGCCAGAACGGATGCCGCGGCTTACCCTGGGCCCATGTCCAGCACCCCACCGCCCCGACGTCGGCACTCGCCCGCGGTCTATCGTCGCCGGCGGCTCGTCGTGCTGCTGGCGCTGGTCGCGATCGTGGTCGCTGTGTGGCTGCTCATCGCGCGTCCGTGGAGCGGGGCGGCGACCGAGGGCTCTGCGGCCGAGCCGGCGGCATCCGCACTTCCGAAGCAGACCGCGACGGCACTGCCGGTCCCCGCTGCCGCCACTGCGTCGCCCACTCCCACGGCCACGCCGACCTCCGCCGGCACGCCGACGCCGACGCCGTCGTCCAGCGCGCAGGCCGCAGGCAAGGCGTGCGCGGCCGCCGACCTCCTCGTCGAGCCGATCACCGACAAGGACTCGTACAGCGCGAAGCAGAAGCCGAAGCTGTCCATCGCGCTGACCAACACGGGCGATGAGGACTGCACGCTCAACGTCGGCACCAGCACGCAGAAGTTCACGATCGCGAGCGGCTCGGAGGTCTATTGGCGCTCGACCGACTGTCAGACGACGCCGAGCGATCAGGTGGTGCTGCTCGCCGCGGGGCAGCGCGTCGTGAGCGCGACGCCGCTCGTCTGGGACCGCACCCGCTCGTCGGTGGATTCGTGCGAGGACTCGTCGCGGTCGAAGGCGCCCGGCGACGGCGCGTCGTACCACCTCACCGTCGAGATCGGCGGCGTCGAGTCCGACGGCTCGAAGCAGTTCCTGCTCTACTGAGAAGCGGTTCCTGCTCTCCTGACAGGTGGGACCGGGCGCCTGCGCGCGCCGTCGAGGCGGTAGCATCGCGTCGAGTCCATTGAACCCGCACGCGCGCGTCGCGTGCAACGAAGGAGCCTGCGATGGCCATCGCGACGATCAACCCGACGACGGGTGAGACCGAGCAGACGTTCGACGCCCACACCGACGAGGAGGTCGAGAGCCGCATCGCGCAGGCGCAGGCGGCGTTCGAGGCGCTGCGCGCGACGACCTTCGCGCAGCGCGCGGAGTGGATGCGGGCTGCCGCGCAGCTGCTGGAGAACGACCTCGAGCAGGTCGCGCGCCTCATCACGATCGAGATGGGCCGGCCGATCAAGGCAGCGCGGGCCGAGGTGCTCAAGTGCGCCAAGGGCCTGCGGTTCTACGCCGACCACGCCGAGGAGTTCCTCGCCCCGGAGCGCCTCGACGACCCGTCGTCGGTGGCGGCGTCCGCCGCCGGCACGCGATACGACCCGATCGGCATCGTGCTCGCCGTCATGCCGTGGAACTACCCGTTCTGGCAGGTGCTGCGCTTCGCCGCGCCGGCGCTCATGGCGGGCAACGCGGGCCTACTCAAGCACGCCTCGAACGTGCCCCAGGCCGCGATCTACCTCGACACGCTGTTCGACCGCGCGGGCTTCCCGTCCGGCTCGCTGCGCACGCTCCTGATCCCCGCCTCGCGGGTCGAGGCGGTGTTGCGCGACCCGCGGGTGAAGGCCACGACCCTCACCGGCTCGGAGCCGGCTGGCCGGTCGCTGGCGTCCATCGCCGGCTCCGAGGTCAAGCACGTCGTGCTCGAGCTCGGCGGCTCCGACCCGTTCGTGGTGATGCCGAGCGCCGACGTCGAACGCGCCTCGGCCGTCGCCGTCACGGCGCGCAACCAGAACAACGGGCAGTCGTGCATCGCCGCGAAGCGCTTCATCGTGCACGCCGACGTCTACGACGAGTTCGCCGAGAAGTTCGCCGCGAAGGTGGCGGCGCTGACGGTGGGCGACCCGCTGGAGGAGACGACGGATGTCGGGCCGCTCGCCACCGAGTCGGGTCGCGACGAGTTGGAGCAGCAGGTGGCCGACGCCGTCGGCAAGGGGGCGACCGTGCTCGCCGGCGGCAAGGTGCCCGACGTGGCCGGCTGGTTCTTCGAGCCCACGGTGCTCGCCGGCATCACGCCCGAGATGCGGCTCCACCTCGAGGAGGCGTTCGGACCGGTGGCGACGCTGTACCGGGTGTCCAGCCGTGAGGAGGCGCTCGCGGTCGCGAACGGGACCACGTTCGGCCTCTCCTCGGCGGTGTGGACGAACGACCCCGACGAGGAGGACTGGTTCGTGCGCAACCTCGACGCCGGCGCCGTGTTCGTCAACGGCATGACGGCGTCGTATCCCGAGCTGCCGTTCGGCGGCGTCAAGGACTCGGGGGTGGGACGGGAGCTGGCGGCAGCCGGCATCCGCGAGTTCTGCAACCTCAAGACCGTGTGGAAGGCCTGAGTTCCTCTCGGCGGATTCATAACCTCTGTCCCCCGAAGGGGGGACAGACACACCCGCGCCGGGCGCTTAGGCTTGAGGTAGCTCCCGCAGCGCGGGTTCGTCGCTGTCCCCAGCAGCTAGAGCCGCATCGTCCCCAGCGAGTCGGCATTCGAACCTCGCGGAGAGCATTAGGGCCCTCTCGAGTCGTCCAGTCCCCAATGGAGGATTCGAGAGGGCCCCTTCCTTCGCCCTCGGCGCAACGGCGTGCCGCTGATCCGAAGTGCGAGGCGTCCCCACGCCCCCGCTGAAGTTGTAACGACGCTACCGCTGCGCAATCCGCGGCACGAGGCTCTTGAGGGAAAGCTGACGCTACCGTTACCGATCCGTGATGTGCGGAATCCGTCGTTTTTCGGGGTGCGAAGCGGTGCGAAACGGCGGTCGGGCGGCCCCCGATGAGCTGTTTCCGCCCCTCGTCTGCGAACGCGGCGCCCGCGGCTAGGAGCCGGATCTCCCGTCGAACAGGTCGGACTCCATCGCGTCGTACCCTTCCGCCTGCGGATCGCCGTGGACACCGCCGGACAGCGCGTACTCCTCCTCGGGCGAGAGCACGAGACGGTGCCGGAAGAAGAGGGCGAAGCCGATGAGGATGATGACGTAGACGATCGCGATCGCGACGATCGCGGGCTGGAAGCTCGGGTTGAGCAGGAAGCCGACGAAGATCAGCGCGGCGATGGCCGCGGCGATCACCGCGCCGGCGATCCCCCACGGGCTGCGGTAGGGCCGCTCGACATCCGGCAGCTTCTTTCGGAGCATGATGAACGACACCATCTGCAGGAAGTAGGCGAGCACGGCGCCCCATACCGCGATGTTGAGGACGATGGCGCCCGCCACGGCTCCGGCGCCCTCGTTCACGGCGGCGATCGTGTCGAGGACGACGAGCGCGATGAAGCCGATGACCGCGCCCACCACGAGCGCGACCCATGGTGTCTTGCGGGTGCCGGTCAGCGACAGGAAGCGCGGGTAGTAGCCCGCCCGCGACAGGGAGTACATGTTGCGGCCGTATGCGAACATGATGCCCTGCAGCGATGCGAGCAGGCCCACGAGGGCGAACAGCGCCAGCACGGCGGCGAGCTCGTCGCCCACGATCGCCCGGAACCCGTCCAGCAGCGGCTCGCCGGCCGTGCCGGTCGCCTCGGCGCCGATGATCCCGGTGTTGAGGAACAGCACGAGCAGACCGGTGACGATCAGGGTGCCGCGTGCCCAGAACCCGGCGCGAGGGATGTCGCGGATCGGGTCGTGCGACTCCTCGGCCGCCAGCGGCAGCTCCTCGATGCCGAGGAAGAACCACATCGCGAAGGGCAGTGCGAACAGGATCGGCAGCACGCCGTGTGGGAGGAACGCGGTCTGACCGGGATCGGGGGCGATGTTCCACAGGTTCTCCCAGTGGAAGGCGCCGGAGAACACGGCCATGCCGGAGAAGACGAGGATGATCCCGATCGAGATCACCGACACGACGATCGCGAAGGTGAACGAGATGCTCGCGCCCGCGGAGTTGAGCGCGATGAACACGACGTAGAGGATGATCCACCACACCCACATCGGCATCGAGAAGTCGAGGAGGTCGGTCGTGATGCTGTCCGCGTAGCCGGCGGAGAAGTACACGATCACGGCGGTCGTGGCGACGTACTCGATCGTCTCGGCGGCGCCGGTGATCAGGCCGCCCCACGGCCCCATGGCCGAGCGGGCGAACGAGTACGCGCCGCCGGTGTGCGGCATGGCGGCGGCCATCTCGCCGATCGAGAAGATCATGCCGTAGTACATGGCCACGAGGATCGCGAAGGCGATCAGCATGCCGCCGAAGCCCGCGAAGGCGATGCCGAAGTTCCAGCCGGAGAAGTCGCCCGAGATGACCGCGGCGACCGCGAGGCCCCACAGTCCCCACACGCCGGCGGCGCGTTGGAGGGTGCGCTTGTCGAAGTACTCCTGGCCGGCCTTGGTGTAGGTGGCTCCTGACCTGCGGACGGAGGTGGGCTCTGACATCGGGGCTCCTCGCTGTCGAGTGGGGGCGCGGGAGGGTGGCGCTGCGTCCTGGCATAAAGAGAATGGCGCTGAAAGGTACTTGATGTCTACCTTTAGATGTGAAATCTTTGCGACGATCTCGGGACGCTATCGTGAGAGCGCGACCAGAGGCAGGTCGGCGCAGCACTGAGGAGGGCTCATGGCTTCCGCGCCGTTCGGCATCGCCGAGTTGAACACCGCGATCGATGCGGGCGACGTCGACACCGTCGTCGTGGCGTTCGCCGATGCGCAGGGGCGCCTGGCCGGAAAGCGGGTGTCGGCGCGCCTGTTCCAGGAGGAGGTCGCCGCGCACGGCGCCGAGGCGTGCAACTACCTGCTGTCGGTCGACGTCGACATGAACACGGTCGACGGCTACGCGATGTCCAGCTGGGAACAGGGCTACGGCGACATGGTGCTCGTCCCCGACGAGGCGACGCTGCGCCGCGTCGCGTGGATCCCCGGCAGCGCCCTCGTGATGGCCGACCTCACGTGGCTGGACGGCCGGCCGGTGCAGCAGTCCC
>JASGDZ010000215.1:0-6245 GCA_047606835.1 Microbacterium sp.
CGTGGTCGACCTCGACCTGAACGGCCCCGACGACGAGGACGACCGCCCGATGATCTTCGGCTGAGCACCGGGCGGCCCGCCCGGGCCGTGCCCCGGCCTGCCCGTGCCCCGGCCTGCCCGTGAGACAGGCCGTTGCGCGACAAACGCTGCGACGTGTCACGCGCAGCGGCCTTTCTCAGCGAGCGACGCCGCCCGGGAACGGCGGCCGCCCCGGGGCGCTCACCACGACTCGGCCGACAGTTGCAGCACCGATTCGGCGAGGGCGCGGATGCCGAGCGCGACATCCGCTTCGCTCACGTCCTCGTCGGGGTGGTGGCTGATGCCGTCGGGGTTGCGCAGGAACAGCATCCCGACGTCGGTGACCGCCCCCATCGCCATGCCGTCGTGACCGGCCCGCGAGAAGATCGTCGCGGGCTCGTCGGCGCCCGCAGGCAGCGTGGACAGGATGCCGGCGCGCACCACGTCCTGCAGGAGCGGCGCGCACATCACCGCCGCCGCGCTGTGCACCTCGCGCGCGCGCCAGCGCAGCCGGCGCCTGCCCATGATCGCCTCCAGCTCGCGCTCGATGCCCGCCCACACGCGGTCGCGCGCGCCGTCGAACTCGCCGCGCAGGTCGAGGGAGAACCGCACCTCGCCCGGGATGACGTTGACGCCGCCGGGGAACGCCTCGAACTGCCCGACGGTGCCGATGATGTGGTGCTCGGCGCGGCAGATCCGCTCCACCGCGAGCGCCGCCTCGCTCGCGCCCAGCAGCGCGTCGCGGCGCCGGTCGTACGGAGTGCCGCCCGCGTGCCGGGCCTCGCCCTCCACGACGAGCTGGAACCGGCGCGCGCTCGCGATCGACGACACCACCGCGAGCGCCTCGCCGCGCTCGTCGAGCTCGGGGCCCTGCTCGATGTGCGCCTCCAGATACCCGACGAGTTCGGAGGGCCGGCGCGCCGCCTCGCCGATGCGCGACGGGTCGAGCCCGAACTCCAGGAACGCCTGCCGCAGCGTCGTGCCGTCGATGTCGGTGAGCGTCCACCAGTCGTCGTTCCACACGCCCGCGACCGCCGACGAGCCCAGCAGCGCCTTGCCGAAGCGGGTGCCCTCCTCGTCGGAGAACGCGACGACCTCCAGCGCGAACGACGGCGACGGCGTCTCGGGCGCGGTGAGGATCCGCACCACCTCCAGCGCCATCAGCACGCCCACGATGCCGTCGAACCGACCCGCGTCGGTCACGGTGTCCAGGTGCGACCCGAGCATCAGCGCGGGCGCGTCGGCCGCGAGCGGCGGCGCCCAGCGGCCGACCTGGTTGCCGGCCGCATCCTGTCTCGTGGTCATGCCGGCCTCGCGCATCCACTCCGCGGCGAGCCGGTTGACGCGGGCGTGCTCGGGCGACAGGTAGACCCGCTCGATCGCACCCCGTGTCGCGCTCACCCTGGCGAGCTCGTCGCAGCGCGCCATCACCCGCCGTGCGGCGATCGACCAGCGATCGGGCGGGAGGACGAGGCGTGCCGTCGCGCTCACGCCGCGTCGCCGCCCGAGTATATTCCCGTTGCGGCATCCACTCCGCCGCCGGCGGGAACGGACACGCCGAACCGGCGCAGCACCGACTCCAGGGCGGCGAGGGTGGTCAGCACGGCGTCTTTGCGGGCGTTGTGGCCCATCGTCCCGATGCGCCACACCCGGCCGTGCAGCGGCCCGAACGAGGTGCCGATCTCGATGCCGAAGTCGTCGAGCAGCGCCGCCCGCGCGGCATCCCCCGGCACGCCCTCGGGGATCTCGACGGCGACCACGTTGTTCATCTTGTGCGCGACGTCGCCGAACACCGTCAGCCCGAGCGCCTCGACGCCGGCGAGCATCGCGGCGCCGGCCACGCGGTGGCGGCCGATGACGGCGTCGCGCCCCTCGGCCAACAGCAGCCGCGCGCACTCGCGCGCCGCGTAGAGCATCGACGTCGCCTCGGTGTGGTGGTTGAGCCGGCGCGGTCCCCAGTAGTCGAGGATCATGCCGAGGTCGAAGTAGTTCGAGCGCACGAAGTCGTCGGCGTCGGCATCCCCCTCCTCGCGGATGCCGGCCTCCACCCGCCCTCGCGAGCGGATGACCTCGACGGCGCGGTCGGAGAGGGTGAGCGGCGCCGAGCCGCTCGGTCCGCCGAGGCACTTCTGCAGGCCGGCGGTCGCGGCGTCCAGCCCCCACGCGTCCGTCTCGAAGGCGTTGCCGCCGAGGGATGCCGTCGCGTCGCTGTAGAAGAGCACCCCGTGCTTCGCGCACAGGGCGCCCACCTCGTCGAGCGGCTGGTTCATCGTGGTGGAGGTGTCGCCCTGCACGAGCGCGAGGAGCGTGGGCCGCACCCGCACGATCGCCCCCTCGATCGCCGACACCGGGAACACCTGACCCCACGCCGTCTCGATCGTGTGCACCTCGGCCATCGCCCGCTCGGCGATCTCGGCGAGCAGGTGCCCGAAGCGCCCGAACACCGGCACCAGCACGCGCTCGCCGGGGCGCACCAGGGAGACGATCGCGGCCTCGATGCCCGCGCGCGAGGTGCCGTCGATGAGCAGCGTCGCGTCGTTGCGCGTGGCCCACACGCCGCGATACAGCTCCTGGGTCTCGGACATCGCGGCGGTCATGAACGGGTCGTACTGACCCACGAGCGGCGCCGACATCGACCGCAGCACGCTCGGGTAGGCCGAGATGGGGCCGGGGCCCATGAGCAGCCGCGGCGGCGGGTCGATGGGACCGGAGAGGACGGGGACGGTCATGACGGCTCCAGCTCGGGTGACGGACGGACGGCCGCGGCGAGGCGGCGCGCGAGGCGCACGAGGGCGACGTCGGTGCCGGCGCGCGAGACGAGGCACACGCCCACCGGAGCGGGTCCGAGCGGCGAGGGCACCGTCAGCAGCGGCAGCGACAGGGCGGGAAGCCCCGCGATCGCGGCGGGCGTCGTCATCCGCAGCGTCGCCTGCCGCACCGCGTCGACCTGCGCGCCACGGGCGGTGCGCGCGGGCGCCGGCCCCGGCACGGTGGGCATCACGAGCACGTCGCTGCTCGTGAGCCGGTGGATCCGGTCCGCGAGCGGCGGGAGTGCGCTGCGCGCGGCCGCCTCGGCCGCCGCCGTGACCTCGGCGGCGAGCCGGAACCGATCGGCCACCGCGGGGCCGACCGCACCCGGGTGCGCGCGCAGCCAGTCGCCGTTGTTGCGCCACGCCTCCGCCGCCTGCACGGCGCGGAACGGCTCGTAGAACTCGTCGAGGTCGCCGATCGCCTGACGGCGCAGCTGGGGCGGGTCGTCGCAGGCGGCCAGGCGCGCGAGGAACGCCTCGAACGCCTGGCGGGTGCCGGGCTCCGCCGCGTCGAGGGCCTCGGCGACGACGAGCAGCCGCCACGGCAGATCCGCGCCCGACTCGCCGTAGACGCGTTCGGTGGACTCCGACCCCGAGTAGCTCAGCGACCAGTCGACGACCCGCTGCAGCGTCTCGCCGTCGCGTGCGAGCCAGCCCACGGTGTCGAACGACTGGGCCAGCGGCAGCATCCCCTGCCGCGGCACGAGACCGTGCGTCGTGCGCAGGCCCCACAGCCCCTGGTACGACGCGGGCACGCGGATCGACCCGGCGGTGTCGGTGGCGAGCGCGATGTCGGCCTGCCCGGTGGCGACGGCGGATGCCGGTCCGCTCGACGAGCCGCCGGGAAGCGCGCCGGGAAGCGCCCCATTCGGGGGCGTGCCGTAGTGCACGTTGTCGCCCGCGATCGAGTACGCGAACTCGTCGGTGCGGGCGATGCCGCGCAGCGACGCGCCGCCGTGCAGCAGCTCGCTCACCGCCGGGGCGGTGTGCGGCTCGGGCCGGGCGCCGTCGAGATACGCGGGGTTTCCCGCGCCGATGCGGTAGCCCCTGATCGCGAAGAGGTCCTTCACCGCCACGGTGAGCCCGGCGAGCGGCCCCTCCCACGCTCCCTGCCACAGCGGGTCGCCGACGGTGCGCCACACCGAGCGGTCGAGCGCCTGCGCGCGCGGGGTCACGTGCGCCGCGGTGATGAGCCAGCGGCCGTCGATGCGCTGCCACACCTGCGTCTGCAGCCCCGTGCCGCCGCCGCGGTAGCGGGACACCGACACGAGCAGGGCGGCGTCGGGACCGAGCTCGCGATGCTCGATGCGCTCGATGACGCGCGCGGGCACGCCACCGCGCGCGCCGCGGAAGGCGCTGATCGAGTCGTGGCCGACGAGGAGCCCCCCGGCATCCCCCCGCATCGTGGCGGGGCCGGGCGCGAACGACGCGTCGAGCACGTCGAGGTCGTTCGCGAGGATCGCCGCCTCGTACGCTTCGAACGCGGCGAGCAGGTCTGCCGGGATCTCGCTCGGGTCGGTCATGCGTCGCTCCCTCTCGGGCCGCCGGTGTCGGGGGCTGGCCCGCCGGCGGCGCGGGCGGTCTCGGCCGCGACCGGGATGCCGGCGAAGTCGGCCTCGCGGATGCGGGCGTGGATGCCGCACACGATGTCGACGACCTGCGAGACGTCGAAGTCGGTCGCCGCGCTGAGGTAGGCGTACGCGAGGTGCTCGTCCACTCCCCAGCGCGCCGAGATCAGGTCGATCGCCGCACGCACGCAGTTGCGCATCGCGACGTCGAGATCCGGGTCGAGCCCGGTCGGGACGAGGTACTCCGCGGTGCGCACCAGGGGACCTGTGACCTCGCCGAAGGCGGCGATCGCGTCGGCGCGGGGCACGACGTCGAAGCGCAACGTCGCGCGCAGCGACGCCTCCAGCGCCGTGAGCGCGACCTCGCCGTCGCCCTGCGCGAAGTGCGGATCGCCGACGTAGGCCAGGGCGCCCGGCACCTGCACCGGAAGGTAGAGCACCGCCCCCTCGGTGAGGAGGCGGATGTCGATGTTGCCGCCGTGCGCCCCCGGCGGCACCGAGTGGGGGCGCTCGTCGCCCGCGACGGCGACGCCCATCGTGCCGAGGAACGGCGCGAGCGGGAACTCGACGACGCGCGGGCCGCCCTCCACCGCCGGCAGCACGCCGACCAGCCCGCCGTCGCGGCGCTCCACCGGTGTGAACACGCTCACCGTGCCGGGGCTGCGCGGCAGCTCACCCGCCAGCGCGCCGCGGCCGTGTCGATTGGAGATCACGCCGTACGGCACGCGCGGCTGCAAGCGCACGACGGTGATCTTCAGCAGGTCGCCGGGCTCGGCATCCGTCACCCGGATGGGACCGGTGACCACGTGCGGGCCGTCGTTCGCGGGGTCGCGGGCGAGGGCGCGGGCGATCTCGATCGCGTCGGCGAGCACGGCCTGGGGCGGCACGCCGTGGCCGCCGAAGTAGCCGAGCGGGTCCTTGCCCTGGTCCTCCAGGATGCCCTCGTGGCTCACCGTGTCGATCGTCACGGTGCTCCCTGGCGCGATCTCGAGCACCGGCGCGTCGGTCTCGCACGGCAGACGGCCCCACAGCACGGTCTGCGGCGTCGCCGGAAGGTAGCGCTCGCCCGAGGGCACGCCCGCGCCGGGCTGCAGGATGTCGAACGGCGCCGCGCCGCCGGTCGTCTCGGCGCTCACGAGCCCACCGCCGAGACGGTCGCGTCGAGCAGCTCGCCGCGCGCGGGGTCGCGGAAGCGCGGCGCCTCGCCCGCGCCGCCCTCGCTCACGTCGAACACCGGCCTGCCGCGCAGCCACGTGCGGCGCACCCGTCCGGTGAGCAGGCGCCCGTCGTACGCGGTGATCGGATTGCGGTGCAGCAGCGCCTCCGCGCGCACCGGCAGCGGGTCGTCGACGCCGAACGCCGCGAGGTGCGCGGGGGCGCCGACGACGATCCGTCCGGCATCCCGCAGCCCGGCCACGCGGGCGGGGCCGGTGGTGAACAGCGGCACGAGCCGCTCCAGGGCGATCCCGCGGCGACGCGCCTCGGTCCACACCGCCGACAGCCCCACCTGCAGGCCCGAGATGCCGCCCCACGCGAGCCCGAAGTCGCCGCGGCCGGCGCGCTTGAGGTCGACGGTGCTCGGCGAGTGGTCGCTCACGATCGCGTCGATCGTGCCGTCGACCACCGCCTGCCACAGCAGGTCGCCGTTGGCGGCCTCGCGGATCGGCGGGCAGCACTTGAACTCGGCGGCGCCGTCGGGGATGTCCTCGGCGGCGATCGTGAGGTAGTGCGGGCAGGTTTCCACGGTGAGGGCGACGCCCGCCGCCTTCGCCGCGCGGATGGCCGGCAGCGAGCCGGCGTCGCTGAGGTGCAGGATGTGCGCGCGCGCACCGGTGCGCGCCGCCGCCGC
>JASGDZ010000216.1:0-8007 GCA_047606835.1 Microbacterium sp.
CGCATCAACAAGGGCGACGTGCACGAGGGCAGGGCCACCAACCTGCCTGCGCCGCTCGCCCTCGCCGCCACGTGGGACCCCGAGCACGCCTACGAGTACGGCGCGCTCATCGGCGACGAGTGCCGCGCCACCGACCACAACGTGTCGCTCGGGCCGGCGGTCGACATCGCGCGGGTGCCGGTGGGCGGCCGCACGTTCGAGTCGTACGGAGAAGACCCCGTGCTCACCGCGCGCATCGGCGTCGCGTTCGTGAAGGGCGTGCAGGCGCAGGGCGTGCAGGCGTGCGCGAAGCACTTCTTCATCAACAACCAGGAGGACCACCGCTCCACGGTCGACGCCGTCATCGACGAGCGCACGATGCACGAGCTGTACCTGCCCCCCTTCGAGGCGCTCGTCAAGGAGGCCGCGGTGGCCTCGATGATGGCGTCGTTCAACCGCGTCAACGGCGAGTTCGCGTGCGAGAACCCGGTGCTGCTGACCGACATCCTGCGCGATCGTCTCGGCTTCCGCGGCTGGATCATGAGCGACTACGGCGCCAACCACTCCACCGCGCCCGCCGCGAACGCCGGCCTCGACCAGGAACAGCCCGGAGAGGGCTTCTGGGGCGGACAGCTGTGGCAGGCCGTGCAGTCCGGCGAGGTCGACGAGGCGGTGCTCGACGACAAGGTGCGCAACATCCTGCGCCCCCTGGTGGGGCTCGGACAGCTGGAGCACCCGGTCGGCGTCGCCGAGTTCGACGTCGACGGCCACCACGACCTCGCGCAGCGCATCGCCGAGGACGCCATGGTGCTGCTGCACAACGACGGCGTGCTGCCGTTGCGCGGCGTGCGCAAGGTCGCGCTGATCGGACCCGACGTGGATGCCGTCAGCGCACAGGGCGGCGGCAGCTCCCAGGTGCGCGGCACGAAGAGCGTGTCGCCGCTGGAGGGCCTCACCAGCGCACTGGGCGACGACGTCGAGATCGCGATGGCCTACGGCTCCGACCCGGTCACGCCGGGAGCGCTGCTTCCCGGCCCCGACGCCATCCCGTCGAGCTTCTTCCGCACGCCCGACGGCGAACGCGGGCTGCACGCCGACTTCTGGACGAACACGACGTTCGAGGGCGACCCGCTCCTCTCGCGCACCGAGGGGCAGATCGAGCTCAACCTCGGTTTCCACAACTTCCCCGGCTTCAACGCGGGCTCGGCGCGCTACGCGCACCTGCCCACGGAGCTGAACGGCCAGAGCTCGGTGCGCTACACCGGGACGCTGACGGTCCCCGTCACCGGCGTGTACCGGTTCGCGATCACCTCGCTCGGCAGCTACTCGTTCTGGCTCGACGGCGCCGTGCAGGCGCAGGGCGGGGCCGACCCGACGACGGTGGTGGATGCGGCATCCGCCCCCGACGCGACGCCCGACGCGACGCCCGCCGCCGCGACCGCCGACGCCGTCGCCCAGAGCGAGCCGAAGCCCTACGACTGGGGCGGAGCGGGCGCGGCGGCGGCCACGGTCGACACGCTCGAGCTGAGCCTCGTCGCCGGCCGCGCGTACCGGCTGCGGTTCGACTACGCGGCAGACAGCCCCGAGCAGGGCTTCCTCCTCGGCGCCCGGCTGCGCCTGGCCTGGACTCCTCCGGCCGGCGTCTTCGCGCCGGAGGTCGAGGAGGCCGCGGCGCTCGCGCGCGAGTCGGATGTCGCGATCGTCGTGGCGCGCACGTACGAGGCGGAGGCCGACGACCGTCCGCACATGGGCCTGCCGAGCGGCCAGGACGACATGATCCGCGCCGTGCTCGCCACCGGCACCCCGACCGTGGTCGTGCTGATGACCGGCAGCCCCGTCACGCAGACGAACTGGGGGGGCACCCCCGCGGCGGTGCTGCAGGCGTGGTTCCCCGGCCAGGCGCAGGGCGCGGCGCTTGGCCGCGTGCTGACCGGGGAGGCGGAGCCGGGCGGCCGCCTCCCGGTGACGTTCCCGGCATCCCTCGACGACACGCCCGCCGCCGACCCCGTCACCTACCCGGGCGTCGACGGGCGCGTGCACTACGACGAGGGCGTGTTCGTCGGCTACCGCGCCGTCGACCCCGACGGCCCGCAGCCGGCGTACCCGTTCGGACACGGGCTCGGCTACACCGCGTTCGCGTACGAGGAGCTCGCCGTCGAGGCGGGCTCGGGCGACCTCGCCGCGACGGTGTCGGTCACGGTGCGAAACGTCGGCGGGCGTGCGGGCGCCGAGGTCGTGCAGGCCTACGTCGGCGAGCTGCCCGTCGCCGTGCCCACGCCCAAGCGGCAGCTCGCGGCGTTCGCCAAGGTGCGGCTCGCTCCGGGCGAGGCGACGCGCGTGCGGCTGGAGCTCCCGCTGCGGGCGGTGTCGTACTACGACGTCGAGGCACACGACTTCGTGCCAGCACAGGGGCTCGTCGACGTGCTCGTGGGCGCGTCGTCGCGGGACGTGCGCCTGCGCGGGGTCGTGTCGGTCCCCGCGCAGGCGTGAGTCGGGCCGGCCGTCGGAGCGAGGAAGGCGGGGACGCAATGGCCAGCCGCGGATCGTACGCGAAGGGGAAGGCGAGGCGAGCCGAGATCCTCGCGGCGGCGCTCGAGGTGGTCGCGCGCAACGGCATCCGCCACACCTACGTCAGCGAGATCGCCGAGCACGTGGGGCTCACCCAGACCGGCCTCATGCACTACTTCGAGTCGCGCGAGGAGCTCTACGAGGCGGTGATCCACGCGCGCGACGAGCACGACCGGGACGCGTACACACAGACCGCGTCGGGCATCGAGGGGTTCTTCGCCGTGATCGACCACAATCGGCAGGTGCCGGGTCTCGTGCAGCTCTACGTGGAGTACTCCGCCGAGGCGGCGCATCCGGGCCATCCGTCCCACGACTTCTTCCTGGAGCGTTACGCGTACCTGCGGGCGGCGCTGCGCGGCGACGTCGAGCTCGCGAAGGCCGAGGGCACGATCAGCGAGCACGCCGACACCCGAGCGATCGCCGACACGCTCATCGCCGCCGCCGACGGCCTGCAGGTGCAGTGGCTGCTCGACCCGGCGGTCGACATGGCCGGAAGGCTGCGCGCGCTGTGGCGCAGCCTGTGCGTCGCCTCCTGGGCCTGAGCTCGCGCCGGGCGCGGCGCATTGCCGCCCGTCCGAATCTCGGGGATCCGCCGAGATTCGGACGGGATGCCCCGAAACCTCCGAGTTCCGCCGGATCTCCGGCATCCGGCATCCGGCCGCAGGCCCGCGCGACAGCGCCGACACCCGACAGCGCGCCCGTCAGCCGGCGGGGGGCGCCTCGCGCAGCTCGTCGACGTACAGCGAGCGCTCCTCGATCGTGCCGTTGCGATAGGCGGCGCGGCCGATCATGTGCGCCGACAGCGGCGCGGTGGCGAGCTGGATCAGGATGACCGGCACGACGAACGCCACCACCGGCCACGAGCGCAGCGCGAGCGCGACGGCGCACAGGATCAGGAGCAGCCCGAGCACCTGCGGCTTCGTCGCGGCGTGCAGGCGCGTGGGCACGTCGCGCAAGCGCAGCAGCCCGATGGATGCCGAAAGGCACAGCAAAGCGCCGATCAGCACGAGCACGGTGGCGGCGACATCCATCGCGAGCGGCCAGGTCATCGGGACTCGTGATCCTTCCTCGCGACGAACCGCGCGATCGACACGGAGCCGAACACGCCGACCGCGGCGATGATCAGCAGCACCGGCAGGGTGCGGGTGTGGTGGTTCACCACCATCTCGGCGCCGAGGATGCACATCGCCTCGGTGAGCAGCACGTCGGCCGCGACGGCGCGGTCGAGGATCGACGGCCCGACGACGATCCGCACGAGCGCGAGCAGCGCCGCGACGGCGAAGACGACGAGGATGACGGCCCACACCACAGTCACCGCACACCCCCCAGCCGGTCGAGCTGTGCGCGCGAGCCGACCGCGCGCACGATGCGCTCCTCCCAGTGCAGCACGCTGCGCTTCTGCGCGGCGAGGTCGGCCGCCGATCGCACCCCGATGACGTGCAGGTAGAGGATGCGGCGATCGCGATCGGCCTCGAGGATGAGCGAGCCAGGGATGAGCGACGCGGTGACCGCCACGTGCGTCATGATGAGGTCGTCGTCGGAGCGCAGGGGCACCGCGATGACCGCGGCGCCGGGCTGCCGGCGCACGTCGAGCACCTGCAGCGCCACCGCGAGCGAGCCGTGCACGAGCGCGACGAGGAACTCGACGACGAACACGAGGCCCCACCACACGTTCACGCGCCCCGACAGCTCCACCGCGGGAAGGCGGAACACGCGCGTCACGATCACCGCGACGGCGATGCCCGTCACCAGCGCGAGCACCGTGAACTGGCCCCACAGCAGCATCCACAGCGCGACGAGCCACACGAAGAACGGCAGCTGCCGCCACAGCCGCCCCGCCCGCGGACTCATTCCTGCACCTTCGTCGACGTCAGCACGACGGGCTCCAGCAGCCCTGCGCCGATCCGGTCGCACAGCTCGTAGAGCGGCCCGGCGAACACGGTCAGCAGCACCGTCACGGCCACCATGCCGGCGGTCGCCGCCGTCATGATGCGCGGGATGACGCGCCGCTCGGTCTGCACCGCCGCCGCGGGGGCCGCGCCGAGGTAGTCGATGCGCTGCAGCACCTCCGTCTCGGCCAGGTCGCCCTCCTCCCGCCAGAACGACAGGTTCCACGCGCGCATGAGCGCGTAGAGCGTCAGCAGCGACGTGACGACACCGCCGACCATCAGCACGATCATGAGCGGCGTGCCGACCTCGGCCGCCGCCTGGAACAGCGCGAACTTGCCGATGAAACCCGAGAACGGCGGCAGCCCGCCCAGGTTCACGGCGGGCACGAAGTAGAGCACCGCGATGACGGGAGCCGCGCGCATGAGCCCCTTCACCTTGAGGATCGACGTGCTGCCGGCCCGGCGCTCGACCAGACCCACCGCGAGGAACAGCGTCGTCTGCACGACGATGTGGTGGACGATGTAGTAGATCGTCGCCCCCATCGCGACGGGGGTCGCGATCGCGAGCCCGAACACCAGGTAGCCGACGTGGCTCACGAGCGTGAACGACAGGATGCGTTTGAGCTCGGCCTGTGCGAGCGCGCCCAGCACCCCCACGACCATCGTCGCGAGCGCCACCACCAGCAGCAGCGCGTTGACGTCGTTGTCGCGGAACAGCTGGGTCTCGGTGCGGATCATCGCGTAGACGCCGACCTTGGTCAAAAGGCCCGCGAACACCGCCGTGACCGGCGCCGGCGCGGTCGGGTACGAGTCGGGCAGCCAGAACGACAGCGGGAAGACGGCGGCCTTGACGCTGAACGCGAGCAGCAGCATGAGGTGCAGCACGAGCTGGGTCTGCGGCGGCAGCTCGGTCATGCGCTCGGCGAGCTGCGCCATGTTGACCGTGCCGAGCGCCCCGTAGATCATCGCGATCGCGGAGAGGAAGAGGATCGACGACACGAGCGACACGACGATGTAGACGACGCCGGTGCGGATGCGCGACTCCGTGGACCCCAGCGTGATGAGCACGTACGACGCGACGAGCAGGATCTCGAACCCGACGTAGAGGTTGAACAGGTCGCCCGCGATGAACGCGGTGAAGATGCCCGCCGCGAGGATGAGGTACGACGGGTGGAAGATCGACACCGGCGTGTCGTCGTCGCCGTCGGCGGCGCCCTGCCCCACCGAGAACAGCAGCACCGCCAGCAGCACGATGCTCGACACGACGACCAGCAGCGCCGCGAGCCGGTCGACGTAGAGCACGATGCCGAACGGGATCGGCCAGCCGCCCACCGACACCGCGACGGGCTCGCCGCCTGCGTCCACCGCGACCAGCAGCGCCGCGGCGATCGCGAGCACGAGGCTGAGGGTCACGATCGACACCGTCACCTGCACCCGGCGGCGCCGGTTGGCGATGAGGTTCAGCGCGGCGCCGAGGAGCGGCAGCGCGACCAGCAGCGGGACGAGTGCGTTCATCGGGCATCGCCCCCGCCGGGGCGGTCGGCGGGCGCGTCGTCGCGCGGCGCGTCGAGGTCGCGGTGGTGCAGCACCCTGAGCGGAGCGGTGACGACGCCGACGAAGTCGGTGGTGGCCTCGACATCCGCTCCCGCCCGCTCGTCGTCGAGCCGGTCCTCCTCCAGGGCGCCGCGCTCGCGCACGGCGATGTCCTCGGTGTCGTCCTCGACGGTGTCGGCCTGTCCGAGCTGCCACGAGCGGTAGATGAGGGCGAGGAGGAACGCCGAGACCGCGAACGTGATGACGATCGCGGTGAGGGTCAGCGCCTGCGGCAGCGGGTCGGACATCCCCTCGGTGCCCGCTCCCGTGCCGGCGCCGAAGAACGGCGCCTGGCCGGGCGCGCCCATCACGATCAGCAGCAGCAGGTTGGCGGCGTTGCCGAGCAGGAGGAAGCCGATCAGCACCCGCGTGAGGCTGCGCTCGAGCATCGCGTACACGCCGCACGCGAACAGCACCGCCATGACGACGATCAGGATGCCGGAGACGGTCACGCGACCACCCCCCGGGCCCGGAGCGATTGCGTCTGACGGTCGACCTCGGCCCCGAGGCTGCGCAGCACGTCGAGCACGAGCCCGATCACCACGAGGTAGACGCCGACGTCGAAGATCGTCGACGTGACGAGCTCGAGGTGCCCGAGCACCGGCAGCTCGAGCTCGACGAACGCGCTCTTCAGCGGCGGGAGCCCGAACACCAGCGGCACGACGGCGCACAGCACCGCCAGCGACATCCCCACCCCCAGGAACCGCCCCGCGTCGGTGGGCGCGGCCGCGCCCAGCTCGTACCTCCCGCCCGCGACGTAGCGCATCACGAGCGCCATGCCCGCGACGAGCCCGCCCGCGAAGCCGCCGCCGGGCAGGTTGTGGCCCGCGAACAACAGGTAGAGCGACACGACGATGATCGTGTGGAAGAGGATCCGCACGATCACCTCGAGCATGATCGACCGGTTCTCCGGCCGCACGCGCTGGCCGCCGACGAGCCACGCCTGGCGCCCGCGCGCGTCGGCGCCCTGCCGCAGCCCGTCGGAGGTCTCGAACAGGGGACGACGGCGCGTCGTTCCGGCCGGGAGCGCGTCGACCGACGACAGCGTGTCGGCGCGATGGGTGACGAAGACGAGGGATGCCACGCCCGTCGCCGCGAGGATGAGCACCGACAGCTCGCCCATCGTGTCCCACCCGCGCAGGTCGACGAGCGCGACGTTCACGACGTTGCGGCCGTGGCCGAGCTCGTACGCGAGCTCGGGGAAGCTCTCGGAGATCGGCGTCGCCGTGCGCGCGCCCGTGGCGACCACCGCGACGAGCGCCATCGTGAGCCCGACGGCGGCGCCGAGCGCCGCGCGCACGACGGGCAGCACCGACGCGTTGTGCTCGCCGAGGCGGGCCGGGATGCGGCGCAGCACGAGCGCGAAGGCCACGAGCGTGACGGTCTCGACGAGCACCTGCGTGAGCGCGAGGTCGGGAGCCCCGCTGGCGGCGAAGAGGAGGATCATGCCGACGCCGGTCACCGAGACGAGCACGACGCCGGTGTAGCGCTTGCGCGCACGCACGGCGACGAGCCCCGCGACGATCATGAGCGGCGCGACGAACAGCTGCATGGGCGACTGCCACGCCTCCAGGTGCACGCGCCACGACGGGTCGGCGACGAGCGCGGTGCCCTCGGCCGCGACGAACACGACGAAGATCGTGCCGACGTAGATCGGCAGCGAGCCGCGCTGGGTGAGGCTCGTGGTGGCGACCGCGGCGCGCGCGATGCCGCGCAGCGCGAGGTTGTAGGCCTCGGCGGCGGTGAACGGCAGGATGCGGCGACGCGCCGCCCAGCCGGTGCGCAGCGCCAGGGCGAACACGAGCGCGCCGAGCGCGATCGTGGCGAGCGAGATCCACAGCGCCGGCTCGAACCCGTGCCACAGCGCGAGGTGGGCGGAGTGCTCCGGCGCGGTCACGCCGGGCGTCGCCGCCGGTGCCGCGTCGGCGTAGGCGGCGAACGCGCCGTCGAGGAGCGCGGCCGCCGCTCCCGCCGCGAC
>JASGDZ010000217.1:0-5374 GCA_047606835.1 Microbacterium sp.
GACGATTGCGGAGAACGAGGAGCTGAAGGCGAAGCTCGCGGAGTACGAGTCCGGCGGAACCGCCGCCGCCGCCTCGGCCCCCGCGGCCGAGGCGCCGGCCGAGCCGGCCGCGCCCGAGGCGGCTTCCGAGCCCGAGGCGACCACAGAGCACGCGGAGCCCGCCGAGTCGGTCCCGGCCGCCGTCGCACCCGCCGCCGCGAGCGCCGGCATCATCGAGCTCGCCCAGCGGCTGCACGACGAGTACGTGGCCGAGGGCAAGGCCCAGCGCGACCAGCTCATCTCCGAGGCGCAGGCGCAGGCCGCGGCGATCCTCGCCGAGGCCGAGGAGAAGGGCCGCGAGGAGAAGGCTCGCCTGGACGAGGAGCGTTCGGCCCTCGACGCCAAGATCACCGAGCTGCGCACCTTCGAGAACGACTACCGCCAGCAGTTGCGCAACTACATCGAGGGTCAGCTGCGCGACCTCGACGCCAAGGCATCCCCGGCACCCTCGGCCGGCTGATCCGGACCGTTGGCAGCTCGTACGCGGCCCCTGGGCCGTGCGGCGGCCGGCGTCATCGTCGCGATCCTCGCGGCGCTGGTGCTGGCCGCCGACCAGTTGGCGAAGCTCGCCGTCACGCGGAATCTCCCGTATGACACGTCGGTGCCCGTCATCGGCGACTTCCTGATCTTCCACTACATCCGAAACTCCGGCGCCGCCTTCTCGCTGGGCGAGGGCGTGACGTGGGTCTTCAGCATCGCGCTGGCGGCCGTCGCGGTCGTGATCGTATGGCTGACGGTCACCCGCGTGCGCTCCCGCGCGTGGACCATCACCCTCGGCCTGCTGCTGGGGGGAGTGCTCGGGAACCTCACCGACCGGCTCCTGCGGGCGCCCGGGTTCGGCATGGGTCACGTCGTCGACTTCATCTCGACGCCCTGGATGATGCCCGCGATCTACAACGTCGCGGACATGTTCATCGTGTGCTGCATGCTGGCGGTGGCGCTGCTCATCCTTCTCGCCGTGCGCCTGGACGGAACGCGGGACCGCCGAGCCGCCGACGAGGGATCGGCGATCGGCGCAGACGCGACCGGCGACGGCTGACATGCCGTCGCGGAGTCTGCCGGTGCCCGACGGTCTCGCCGGGCTGCGCGTCGACGCGGCGCTGGCGAAGATGCTCGGCTTCTCGCGCACCTTCGCGGCGGAGGTGGCGGATGCCGGCGGCGTGACGGTCGACGGCCGCACGGCCGGCAGGTCAGACCGGCTGCGCACCGGGGGGTGGCTCGACGTGTCGTGGGAGGAGCGTCGCGGGCCCGAGATCGTGCCGGTCGAGGTGCCGGACCTCGGCGTCGTCCACGACGACGACGACATCGTCGTGGTGGACAAGCCCGCGGGCGTCGCAGCGCACCCCTCGGTGGGCTGGGAAGGGCCGACGGTGCTCGGCGCCCTCGCGGCAGGAGGGTTCCGGATCGCCACGACGGGCGCCGCCGAGCGGCAGGGCGTCGTGCATCGCCTCGACGTGGGCACGAGCGGCCTCATGGTCGTCGCCAAGACCGAGCGGGCCTACACGGGGCTCAAGCGCGCGTTCAAGCAGCGCGAGGTCGACAAGATCTACCACGCCGTCGTGCAGGGGCATCCCGACCCCCTGGCGGGGACCATCGACGCGCCGATCGGGCGCCATCCGACGCACTCGTGGAAGTTCGCGGTTACCCCCTCCGGCAAGGACTCGGTGACGCACTACGAGACGCTGGAGGCGTTCCCCGGCGCGTCTCTCCTGGAGATCCGGCTGGAGACTGGGCGCACGCACCAGATCCGCGTGCACCTGGCGGCGCACCGGCATCCCTGCGTCGGCGATC
Organism: Microbacterium sp.; assembly: GCA_047606835.1. GTDB lineage: Bacteria > Actinomycetota > Actinomycetes > Actinomycetales > Microbacteriaceae > Microbacterium. The sequence goes on from JASGDZ010000217.1 coordinate 1,831, forward strand.
CGCTGTACGGTGCGGACCCGACGCTGTCGAGCCGGCTCGGGCTGACGCGGCAGTGGCTGCACGCGCGGGAGCTGTCGTTCGCGCATCCGCTCACCGGGGAGCGCGTCGCGTTCAGATCGGAGTACCCCGCAGACCTCGCCCGAGCGCTCGAGGAGCTGCGCCGTCACCGGTGGGCGTGATCAGTCGTCGCCGGCGAGCGCCTCCGCTGCGGCGCCGGGCACCACGACGACCGGGACCGGGGCGTTGCGCAGGATCTTCGACGACCGCGACCCGAGGAACACCCGCGCCACCGGGCCGCCGCGACTGGAACCGATCACGAGCACGTCGCCCTCCGCCCAGCCGGCATCGTCGATCGCGTCTGCCCACGAGAGCCCCTCGCCGAGCACCGCATCCAGCTCGCCGGGCACGTGAGGCAGCTGGCGCACCTCGTCGAGCTCCGACTGGATGGCGTCCGTGGCGCGCTTGGCCCACTGCTCGACGACGAGGTCGTCGTTGCCGGAGACCACGGAGCCGGCGAACGGCGTCGTGGGGCGCACGGCGAACGCCGCGAGCCGGAGCGATGCGCCCACTTGGGCGGCTACTCGCGCCGCCGCCTGCACGAGCTCGCCGCCGCCGGTCGATCCTCCGTAGGCGACGGTGACGCGGCGCACGGTGGAGGCCGGAGCGGCCCGGAAGCCGCGCGGCGCCATGGCGACGGGGAGCGACGAGCTGTGCGCGATGCGCTCGGCGGTCGCTCCGAGCGACAACCGGCCGTGCGCGGCAGCGCTCGACGACCCGACCACGATCAGATCGGCGTCGTGCTCGTCGGCCGCCTCCATGAGCCCCTTGGGCACCGACCCGGCGCGATGCGTCACGAAGGTGGTCGGCACGTCGTCGGCGAGGCGTGCCCGCGCCTGTTCCAGGTGCTGTTCGGCGACGCGGTCCAGGTAGGCGAGATACTCGACGTCGAGGTTGGTGGGGTCGACGGGCCAGGCGTTGGCCACGATCGCACAGACCACGAGATCGGTGTCGGCTGATCGGGCCAGGAGCGCGGCGAGGCTGAGCGCCGCGACCCCTGTCTCGTCGGATCGATACCCTACGAGAATCGTCACGTGCGGTTCCCCTCGGCTCAGCCGGTCACGACCGGCGCGCCGGCGATCACGTGGGTGAGTGGGATGTCGTAGGTCGACTTCGCCCGCTGAACGACGTCGTAGCGCAGCCAGTCCGACTCCGTCTCGGGCTTCGTCGAGATGACGAGCTGATCCGGTTTGAAGGCATCCACGGCCTCGGCGAGGGCGCGCAACGGCCGGTAGTCGCCGAGCGCCCCTTCGACCTTCAGGTTCTCGGCGCGGAGCGTGCCCATCATCGTGTCCAGGCGCTCCTGGGCGGCTGCGACGGTCGCCTCCCAGATGAACACGGCGCCCTTCACCTCTGCCTGACCGGTGTCGACCGGGTTGGCCGGGACGCAGATGAAGTACTCCGCCTTGCCCGCCTTGTCGATGCGGCGGAGCTCGTCGAGCAGCTCGTCCGCGGCGACCGTCTCGTTGGCCAGCACCAGCACGCGGCTCGCCTTCTCGTTCACCTCCGGCTGCAGCGCCTCGGGGTCGACGGAGCCGCCGCGCGCCTTCGTCACGAAGAACGCCACGATCACGATCGCCCACGAGCCGAGGCTCAGCAGCAGTTGGATCAGGGTGTCCGGATTGAAGGCCATCTGCACGAGGACCGCGAAGATGCCCACGGTCGCGAGGATCGACAGGAACGGGAAGCCCCACATCTTGATCTTGAGCGTCGACGGGTCCGCGCGTCGGCGCAGGACGATCTGCGAGATCCCGATGAGCAGGTACACGAACAGGATGATCGCGCCGGACGAGTTCAGCAGGAAGCTGAACACCGTGTCGGGCGAGATGGCGGCGGCGATGACGCACAGGAAGCCGACGACCGACGAGACGAGGATCGCGCGCCGGGGCACGCCGCCCTTGCTCACCCGGATGAGGCTCACCGGCGCCTCGCGCCGGGCGGCGAGGACGAACAGCATGCGGGATGCCGTGTACAGCCCCGAGTTGAGGCACGACAGCACCGCGGTGAGCACGACGAGGTTCATGATGTCGGCGGCGAACGGCACGTTCATGCGCTCCATGGCCGCCACGAAGGGCGAGAAGCCGGGCTCGTTCTCGTCCCACGGGACGATGAGGGCCAACAGCACTGCCGATCCGACGTAGAAGATCGCGATGCGCGTGATGACCGAGTTGGTGGCCTTGCCGATCGCCTTGGCGGGATCGGGGGACTCCGCTGCGGCGATCGTGGCGATCTCGGCGCCGACCATGGAGAAGACCACCACGACCACGCCGCTGAAGATCGCACCGGTGCCGTTCGGGAAGAACCCGCCGTGCGCGGTGAGATTCGAGAAGTTCAGTTGCGCACCGGGCCACAGTCCGAGGACGAACAGTGTGCCCAGAGCCAGGAAGATCACGATCGTGGCGACCTTGATGCCGGCGAACCAGAACTCGAACTCGCCGAACGAGGCGACCGAGAAGAGGTTCGTCGCGGTCATGAGCGCCATGAGGATGAGCGAGAACACCCACAGGGGGACGTCGGGGAACCAGTGCCGCAGGATCTCTCCGCCCGCGACCGCCTCGAACCCGACGACGATGACCCAGAAGTACCAGTACAGCCACGCGACCGAGAACCCGGCCCAGCCGCCCATCGCCTTGCGCGAATAGTCGGCGAACGAGCCGGTCGACGGGTTCGCCGTCGCCATCTCGCCGAGCATCCGCATGATCAGGATGATCAGCACGCCGGTGATGGCGTAGGTGATGAATGCACCCGGTCCCGCGCTCAGGAAGACGTTGCTGGAGCCGACGAACAGTCCGGCGCCGATGACGCCGCCGATCGCGATCATGGAGAGCTGGCGTTGATTGAGTCCTTTGTGGAGCTCGGGTGATCCGGCCATCGTTTCCTCTCGACGTTGTCGCGGTCCGACGCCGCGATGCGCACCAGACTTGCCTTCCTCGAAGGGTTTCCACAACCCGGGGTCCGCGTTTCCTAACCTGAACGTGATCTGGACGTTACCTGGACGTAACCTCTGAGCATGATTCTCACTGTCAGGCTGAAGGTGAGGCTGGGAGTCTGGCATCCTGGCGGTGTGAACCGGATCCGCTCGAACCGCCAATACCTGGTGTGAGCATCGACAGCGAGATCATCCGCGCATCGCTGGATGACCCGTCGGCGTTCGCGCAGCTGTTCGACCGCCACGCCCGGGTGATCGGGGCCTTCGCCTCGCGCCGCGTGGGTGGGGACACCGCGGAGGATGTCGTGAGCGAGACCTTTCTGACCGCGTTTCGCCGACGTGCGGACTTCGACCATGCGCACGAGTCGGCCAAGCCGTGGCTCCTCGGCATCGCCGTGCGCATCATCCGCAAGCATCGCGCGCGGGAGAGCGCGCATTGGCGGTCGATCGTCGCGGCCGCGGCGGTCGCCGACGACGCGCACGACGGCGAGATCGCCGCCGCGGGGGAGCGGATGGATGCCGCGGCGCGGCTGCGCGCGCTCGCGCCGGCGCTCGCAC
>JASGDZ010000218.1:0-2903 GCA_047606835.1 Microbacterium sp.
GCCCAGCGCGCGGCCGGCGGCCCGGCGTCCGCCGCACGGGTCACGGCCCGGCGTCCGCTGCACGGGTCACGGCCCGCGCCGAACGGCGTGCTTCACAGCGATCGCATAGCCTTTTCCATAGCCGATACATAGGTCAGCGCGCACAATGGGGGTCATGACCGCCACTGCTCCCGCCCCCGCCCTCCGCCGCCCCGACGGCAACCCCCTGCGCGTCCTCGTCGTCGACGACGAGCAGATGCTCACCGATCTGCTTTCGATGGCACTGCGCATGGAGGGGTGGGATGTGCGCACGGCCGGATCCGGCTTCGAGGCGCTGCAGGCGGCGCGCGAGCACGAGCCCGACGCGATCGTGCTCGACATCATGATGCCCGACCTCGACGGCATGGCCGTGCTGCTGCGGCTGCGGCAGTCGGGCAACGACGTCCCTGTGCTCTTCCTGACCGCGAAGGATGCCGTGGCCGACCGCGTCGCCGGCCTGACCGCCGGCGGCGACGACTACGTGACGAAGCCGTTCAGCCTGGAGGAGGTCGTCGCGCGGCTGCGCGGCCTGATGCGTCGTGCCGGCACGGCGCTGGCGAGCGAGTCCGACCCGACCCTGCGCGTGGCCGACCTGTCGCTCAACGAGGACTCGCACGAGGTCGAGCGCGGCGGCGAGGAGATCGAGCTCACCGCCACCGAGTTCGAGCTGCTGCGCTTCCTGATGCGCAACCAGCGGCGCGTCGTGTCCAAGGCGCAGATCCTCGACCGCGTGTGGAACTACGACTTCGGCGGCCGCTCCAGCGTGGTCGAGCTCTACATCTCCTACCTGCGAAAGAAGATCGACCAGGGGCGCACGCCCCTCATCCACACCGTGCGCGGCGTCGGGTACATGATCAAGGCGCCGCAGTGACCGAGCCCGGCGGCTGGCTCGGGCGCCACCGGCCGCTGACGCTGCAGACGCGGCTCATGGTCACCGTCATCGGCATCGTGGCGCTCATCCTGGTGATCGTGGCCGTCACGGTCGGCACGATCCTCGGCGGCGTGCTGCAGAGCACGCTGCAGACCCGACTGGAGGCGGCGACCCGGAATCTCCAAGTGGTGGACGTGCGGCCCGGCTTCGCCGCCACGATCCGCACCGCGTACCAGACCCTGGATGCGGGCCGGGGACTTCCCGTCGGGTACCTGCTGGTGCTCGACGACGGCCAGGAGGTCACGGGCGCGGTCGTGGCCGACGACTACGAGGTCGAGAACCTCTCCACCGCGCAGATCGAGCAGCTCACCGACGCGGTGGAGGACGGGGAGTCCACCGTCACCGTGACCGGACTCGGCACCTACCGCATCGGCGTCGTGAACGCAGACGGTCCGGCGTCGGGCGTCACGGGCGTGTCGGGCCTTCCCACGAGCGAGGTCAACGCCACGATCGGCCAGATGCTGCTGACGGTGGGCATCGTCACCGCCGCGGGACTCGTCGTGCTCGCCGTCGCGATCGCCCTCGGCATCCGCACGGGTCTGCGACCGCTGCGGGCGGTCGCCGACACGGCCGCGCGCGTGGCATCCCAGCCCCTCGCCGAAGGCTCCGTCCGCATCACCGAGCGCGTCCCCGCGGGCGAGGCGGACGCGCGCACCGAGGTCGGCCAGGTCGGCGCCGCGCTGAACACCCTGCTCGACCACGTCGACGCCTCGCTGGACGCGCGTCAGCGCAACGAGGAACGGATGCGGCGCTTCGTCGCCGATGCCAGCCACGAGCTGCGCACGCCGCTGGCATCCATCCGGGGATACTCGGAGCTGTCGCTGCGCGACCCCACGCTGAGCGAGAACACCGAGACGAGCCTGGAGCGCATCCAGGCGCAGTCCATGCGCATGACGACCCTCGTCGAAGACCTGCTGCTGCTCGCGCGGCTCGGCGAGGGGCAAGAGCTCGTGTACGCCTCGGTCGACCTGACGCGGCTCGTCGTCGAAGCCGTGGGCGATGCCCGGCCCGCCGGCCTCGACCACGCCTGGGAGCTCGAGGTGGGCGACGAGCCCGTCGTCGTCGCGGGCGACGCCGGGCGACTGCATCAGGTGGTGGCGAACCTCCTCGCCAACGCCCGCACGCACACACCCGCCGGGACCACGGTCACCGTGTCGCTGGAGGGCGACGAGGGCGAAGCCGTGCTGCGCGTGCACGACAACGGGCCCGGCGTCGACCCGACGATCGCCGACGAGCTCTTCGAGCGCTTCTCGCGCGCCGACCGCTCTCGCGCCCGCAAGACGGGCGGCACGGGGCTGGGCCTGTCGATCGTGAAGGCGATCGTGGAGGCCCATCACGGCACGGTGTCGGTGGAGAGCGCGCCCGGCGACACGACGTTCGTCGTGCGCCTGCCCGCACGGCCGGCGTCGCCGGCATCCACCGCCGAGGAGCCAGCGCTCGGCGCGGCCGCCGTGCGCTGAGCCCGCCGGGAGCCGGCCGCGTCAGTACCCGGCGAACGCGTCGGTCGTCACCGAGCGGGCCCGCGCGAGCGCCGGCGCGAGGTCGGCGATGAGGCCAGGAGGCCCCGAAATGTAGGCGTGCCGCACCGCGATGTCGGGCACGACGCGGGCGAGTCCGTCGGCGTCGAGGCGCACGCCTTGCGCCCACGTCCAGTGGCGCGGCAGGTCCGCGGGCCGGTCGCGGGTGAAGACGACGACCGGAACCCCGGATGCCTCGAGGTCGTCGCGGAACGCGAGCTCGGCGGCCTCCGACGCCACGTAGACGAGCACGACGTCGCGGCTCTGGCCGGCCAGCAGCGCGTGGCGCAGCTGCGACACGAACGGCGTGACTCCGATGCCCGCCGCCACCATCAGGATCGGCGCCGTCTCACGCCGCGGGAGTACGAAGTCGCCCCACACCCCCGTCACGGCGAGCCGGTCGCCGTCGCGCACCTGCGCCAGCGCCGTCTTGTAGC
>JASGDZ010000219.1:0-2934 GCA_047606835.1 Microbacterium sp.
CGGGGGCCTATCCACGCGAGACCCCGGGCGGCTGGCGTCTCATCGGGACGACGGCAGCGGCGCTGTTCGACCCGGATGCCGGCGCGCTCCTCACCCCCGGCACCCGGGTTGCCTTCCGCCCCGTCCTTGCCTCCACGCCGAATCCATCCATCGGAGCGCGAGTCCACACATCCGAGGAGGGCTCGGGGATGGACTCGCGCATGGATGCATGGACTCGGCGAGACGAGAGAGGCACGGCCGCGGCGGGGCACGCAGCGGCGGGGCACGCAGCGGCGGAACACGGCGCGCCGAGACGGGGCGCGCGCGGACACGACCACGGCACGGGCATCCGGGTCGTCGAGCCGGGGCTCCTCGCCACCGTGCAGGATCTCGGGCGCCCGGGGCGCGCTGCGCAGGGCATCGCCCGCTCGGGGGCCCTCGACCGCTCCGCGCTTCGGACGGCGAACCGCCTCGTCGGCAACGACGAGGGCGCCGCCGGCGTCGAGGTCACGATGGGCGGCTTCCGCGCCGTCGCGCAGCGCGACGTGTGGTTCGCCGTCGCCGGGGCGTGGGGGCCGATCCTGATCGACGGTCGTGCGGTCGATCCGTACGAGGCGCAGCTCTGGCCCGCCGGCGCCGAGCTGCGGCTGGACTGGTTCGCGCACGGGGCCCGCGCCTACCTCGCCCTGCGCGGCGGCGGCGTCGCCGCCGCGCTCGTCGCGGGCTCCGCGGCATCCGATCTCATGGCGGGTCTCGGCCTGCCGCCGCTGCGTCCCGGCGACGTGCTCTCGATCGGGGGCGAGGCGGGTCCGGTCCCCGTGCCCGACATCGCTCCGTGGGGTGCGCCGCACGACGACGAGCTCGTCGTGGAGCTCGCTCCGGGCCCGCGGGCCGACTGGTTCGCGCCGACTGCGATCGCTGCGCTGTTCGACCGCCCTTGGAGGGTCACCTCCGAGGCGGACCGCACCGGCATGCGCCTGGACGGCCCTGAGCTCGAGCGCACGAGACGCGGCGAGCTGCCGAGCGAGCCCATGGTCCCTGGCGCGCTGCAGGTGCCGCCCAGCGGGCGCCCGACGATCCTCCTCGCCGACGGCCCGGTGACGGGCGGGTACCCCGTGATCGCGGTCGCGGCGGATGCCTCGCTCGATGCGCTCGCGCAGGCTCGGCCGGGCACCCGCATCCGATTCCGCCACGCCCGCTCGGCCCGCTGACCGCCCCGCGAGCGCCGTTCCGGCCGCGCGGGTTATACCGCAGCATCCGGGGCTCGTCAAGAATCCGACTGGACACGGCGCGTCATCATGCGTATAGTGGGTGGTTGCGCTCTTGGATTCCCCCTGCCCTCATATGGTGGTCGGCTGTGCCTGTGCTCCCTCGCCTCGCGGCGGGGTGTGACGCGCAGGCTTCGGGGACGATCGAGCACTTCACCCACACAAGGAACCAGAGCCCCTGCCCGGGCCCACGGAGGTAATCCCCTTGGCTGCTGCGCGCAACGCATCCAACCCCACCACCCCGAAGAACGGCCGCGGAGCATCCCGCCTCTCGTTCGCCAAGATCTCCGACACGCTGACGGTCCCCGACCTTCTCGCGCTGCAGACCGAGTCGTTCGACTGGCTCGTCGGCAACGAGGCATGGAAGGCGCGGGTCGAGGCTGCCAGGGCGGCCGGTCGCGCCGACGTGCCCGAGATCAGCGGACTGGAGGAGATCTTCGAGGAGATCTCGCCGATCGAAGACCTCGGCGAGACGATGCAGCTGAGCTTCACGAACCCGTACCTCGAGCCCGAGAAGTACTCCATCGAGGAGTGCAAGGAGCGCGGCAAGACGTACGCGGCCCCGCTCTACGTCGAGGCCGAGTTCATGAACCACCAGACCGGCGAGATCAAGACGCAGACGGTCTTCATGGGCGACTTCCCGCTGCAGACCGACAAGGGCACGTTCATCATCAACGGCACCGAGCGCGTCGTCGTGTCGCAGCTCGTGCGCAGCCCGGGCGTCTACTTCGACCGCGTCGCCGACAAGACCAGCGACAAGGACATCGTGTCGGCCCGCATCATCCCGTCGCGCGGCGCGTGGCTGGAGTTCGAGATCGACAAGCGCGACCAGGTCGGCGTGCGCATCGACCGCAAGCGCAAGCAGTCGGTGACCGTGTTCCTCAAGGCCCTCGGCCTGACGTCCGAGGAGATCCTGACCGAGTTCGCCGGCTTCGAGTCGATCGAGGAGACGCTGTCGAAGGACACGATCCTCACCAAGGAGGACGCCCTCCGCGACATCTACCGCAAGCTCCGTCCGGGCGAGCAGGTCGCCGCCGAGGCCGCCCGCGCGCTGCTGGACAACTTCTACTTCAACGCGAAGCGCTACGACCTCGCCAAGGTCGGCCGCTACAAGATCAACCAGAAGCTGGGCCTGGAGGCGCCGCTTTCCGACTCGGTGCTCACCGTCGCCGACATCGTCGCGACGATCAAGTACCTGGTGCGCCTGCACCGCGGCGACGTCGTGTTCGACGGCCGGCGCGGCGGGAAGGATGTCGAGATCCGCCTCGACATCGACGACATCGACAACTTCGGCAACCGGCGCATCCGCGCGGTCGGCGAGCTGATCCAGAACCAGGTCCGCACGGGCCTGTCGCGCATGGAGCGCGTCGTGCGCGAGCGCATGACGACGCAGGACATCGAGGCGATCACGCCGCAGACCCTGATCAACGTGCGCCCCGTCGTGGCGGCGATCAAGGAGTTCTTCGGCACGAGCCAGCTCAGCCAGTTCATGGACCAGAACAACCCGCTCGCGGGTCTGACCCACAAGCGCCGCCTGTCGGCGCTCGGCCCCGGCGGCCTGTCGCGCGAGCGCGCGGGCGTCGAGGTGCGCGACGTGCACCCCTCGCACTATGGCCGCATGTGCCCGATCGAGACCCCGGAAGGCCCGAACATCGGCCTCATCGGCTCGCTCGCCTCGTTCGCGCGC
>JASGDZ010000220.1:0-4906 GCA_047606835.1 Microbacterium sp.
CGCCTTCCGCGACGGGCGCAGCGCCGAGCGGGTGTACCGAGCCATCCAGGGGCGGTCCGGATGACGCGATTCCTGACCGAGCCCTGCGCGGCGCTCGAGCTGCGCGGAGCCGGCGCGCGTCCCGAGCGCGTCGCGCTCGTGGGCGCGCGCGCGACGGTGGAGGCGACCCTCACCGGACGCGGCACGACGTGGCGCGCCGTGCTCCCTCTCGCGGCCTCGCGGTGGGGCGGCCCCGTCCTGCCGCTGCCGACGGGGGAGTACGAGCTCGTCGGCGCCGCCTCGCCGGACGTGCTGCCGCTGACGCAGCTGGGCACCCTGCGCGCGGCCCTCGACGGCGGCGTGCTCACGATCGGGCCGCCCATCGACCCCGCCTACGACTCCGGCGAGGCGCAGGCGGCGCTGGAGCGCCGCTACGCCACCCGTCCCGGGGGCCTCGAGGACGCCGTCTTCTTCGAGAGCTTCTACGGGCGCAATGCGAGCTGCAACCCGCTCGCCATCGACCGCGCCCTCGCCGCCGTGCGACCCGACGTCACGCGGTACTGGAGTGTCGTCGACCTGTCGGTCGAGGTGCCCGAGGGCGCGATCCCGGTGGTCGACGGAAGCCCCGAGTGGTGGCGGGCGCGCGGATCGGCCCGGCTCATCGTCGTGAACGACTGGCTGCGTCGGCGCTTCGAGCGGCGTCCCGGCCAGCGGGTGCTGCAGACCTGGCACGGGACGCCGCTCAAGCGCCTCGCACTGCACCGCCCCGGCATGCACCCGCGCCGCGCGCTCGCGGTGCTGAAGGAGTCGCGCCGCTGGAACGCGCTGCTGGCGCAGAACCCGCACGCGGCCGGCATCCTGCGCAAGGCGTACGCGTTCGTGTCGCGCCCGATCTGGGTCGAGGGCTACCCGCGCAACGACGTGCTCGTGCGCGGCGACGGCGCCGCGACCCGGGCGGCGCTCGGCATCCGCCCGGGCGACCGGGTCGTGCTGTACGCGCCGACGTGGCGCGACGACCGCGCCGAGATGGTCGACTTCCTCGACCCGGCGTCGTTCGCGGCGGCCGTCGACGCCGTCGTGCTGGTGCGCGGCCACTCCCGCACGCTGCGGCCGGGGAGGGACGCCGGCGGGCCCCGCGTGATCGACGTGACCGCGTTCCCGGACATGTCGCAGCTGCTGCTCGTCGCCGACGCGCTGGTCACCGACTACTCGTCGGTGATGTTCGACTTCAGCGTGACCGGCAAGCCGATGTACTTCCTCGTCCCCGACCTGGAGCACTACCGCGGACAGCTGCGCGGGTTCTACTTCGACCTGCCCGCGCACGCGCCGGGGCCCGTCGTGCGCACGCAGGAGGAGCTGGTGGCCGCGCTGGCATCCGATCCGTCCGCCTTCGCCGAGAGGTACGCGACGTGGCGCGAGCGGTTCAACGCGCGCGACGACGGGCGCGCGGCGGAGCGCGTGGTGGCGCGCATCCTCGATCAGGGGATGCTGTAACGGCCCTACGGCAGCGGCGTGTTGCGGTCGCCGAGCCGTGACGTGTCGACGGTGTCGTGCGCGCCGCGCAGCAGGCCGCCGATGAAGCCGACCCCCCACGCGAGGTGCATCGTGGGCAGCACGGCCAGGGTCCACAGCCGATCGCGCCACGCGTGCCCGCGCACGGCGTCGAACACGACCAGGAGCGCGTACGCGACGAGCGGGAGGTGCACGACGGATGCCGCGAGCGCCGGCCATCCCCGCAGCACGCCGCCGAGCTGCAGCACGCCGGCCACGGCGGCGACCGCGATCAGCGCGACGAGCGCGGGCGGCGCGAAGAACCGGGCGGCGTTGCGGCGCCCGAACCGGCGCACGAGCTCGCCGCGCCACGTGCCGGTCGCGAAGAACTGGCGGGCCAGCCGCGACCAGCTCTCCCGAGGCCAGTACGTCACCGACAGCGCGGGGTCGAACCACACGCGGTAGCCGGCCCGACGGATGCGCAGGTTGAGCTCCCAGTCCTCGCCGCGGCGGATCGACTCGTCGAACAGCCCCACCTCGTCGAGCACGTCGCGTCGCATCACGCCCAGGTAGGCCGACTCGGCCTCGCCCTCGTGCCCGGATCCGTGGTACGAGGCGCCGCCGAGCCCCACGGGGGAGTTGTACGCCCGGGCGACGGCGCGCTGGAAGGGTGTGCGGCCGTCGGCGCGCATGACGCCCCCGACGTTGGCGGCGCGGGTGCGGGCGAGGGTGTCCAGGGCGCGACGCGTGTAGCCGGGGGCGAGCTCGGAGTGCGCGTCGACGCGCACGATCGTGGGCAGGCCGGACGCGCGGATGGCGAGATTGAGGCCGATCGGGATGTCGGCGCGCGGGTTGTCCACGAGCACGATGCGCGGGTCGGCCGCCGCGAGCCGGCGCGCGAGCTCGGTCGTGCCGTCGGTGGAGGGGCCGAGGGCCAGGACGAGCTCCGAGGGCCCTTCGAACTCCTGTGCGAGCACCGTGGCGACCGCGCGCTCCAGGTGCGCCCGCTCGTTGAGCACCGGCATCACGAACGACACGCCGGAGCCGTCGGCGACGGCCGGTGCATCTCTGCGCGCGGTTCCCTCGAGGTGCACGCGTCGATCATCCCACGCCGGGGTCAGCGCGAGACCAGACGTGCGATCGCGCGGAGGGGGATTGTGATCCAGGTCGGCCGGTTGCGCGACTCGTAGATCGCCTCGTAGACGGCCTTGTCGAGCTCCAGTGCATCCAGGAGCGGCGCCAGGGCGTCGAGGTCGGCACCGGATGCCGCGGCATACCCGTCGAGGAATGCCAGGCGCGCGTTGTGCGCCCATGCCCTCGCCGAGTCCGGCGCGTCGCGTTCGAGCCGGATCGACCCGGCGACGTAGTCGAACGAGCGCAGCATGCCTGCGACGTCCCGCAGCGCGAGATCCGGACGCACCCGCTCCGCCATGGGGCGCATCGGCTCGCCCTCGAAGTCGAGCAGCATCCAGCCGCGCCCGGGGACCAGGATCACCTGTCCGAGGTGGTAGTCGCCGTGGATCCGCTGCAGCACGGGCCACGCGACCGTCGAGGCGCGCGCGTAGACGGCTTCGATGATCTCCCGCGTTCCGCTCAACGCCGGCACCTCGGCGATCGCGATGGACAGCCGCCGCCGCCAGGTCTCGGCGGTGCGCTCCCGGTCGGCGGGAGTGGGCGGGCGGGGCTCGAAGAGCTCGCCGAGGGAGAGGTGCACCTCTGCGGTGGCGTGGCCGAGGTCGCGGGCGCGTGCCGCGAAGTCCTCACCGGCGGCCGCGGCGCGCAGCGCGACGCGCCACGCGTCCTCGACGCCGGGCAGGAACTCCTGTGCGAACGCGAGGGAGCCGCTCGCGGTGCGGCCCTCGTCGTCGGGATCGGGCCACGTGCCCGCCACCGAGCCGACGGCGCGCGGCACATACGGCGAGCCCGCGGCGGCGAGCGCGGTCTGCAGCTCGATGTCGGGATTGAGCCCCGGATGCACCTGCCGGTACACCTTGCAGATCACGGGGGTCGTGCCGTCCTTGGGCCGGTAGATGAGCGAGGTGTTCGACTGCTCGCCGCTGAGCACGGTCGCGGGCGCTTCGCGCGCGATGTCGGGGAGGGATGCCGCGGGCGCCGCGCGCGCGGTCGTGCCGCGGCCGATCGCTTCGCCACCGGTCGTGACGAGCGTGAGCAGCGCGGCCGTGTACGCGGGGTCGAACGGTCCGTCGATGAGGGTCGTCCCCGGCTCCGGGCTGCCGATGATGTGGGCGGCGGCGGCGTCGACCGTGGCGGTGGGGCGCGCCACGACGGGGATCTGGTAGACGACCGTCGGCAGCGACCCCTCGTCGGCGACGAGGAGCGTGTGCACGCGCACGGGCCCCGTCGTCGCGTCGTGCGGTGCGGGCAGCTCCCACCCGGCGACGAGACGGAGCGAGGGCGGGCGACCCTTGGCTGCGAACCATCGCTGTCTCGGCATCCAGGCGGCGAGGCACACCAGCGTGCTGTCCATGGATTCGAGGCTATGGCTCCGGGCGGGTCGCTGTCGAGACGGAAGTGCAAGCGTTTGCATCGCGCACGATCAGCCGACCGTCGTCACCGCCGTCAGCACCGCGTACGCCACCTGCCTGCCCGCGACGTCGCCGTGGCCGGAAATGAACTGATCGCCGTCCAGCGACGAGACCCGCCCGCTCTGGAACGCGTAGGCGCCGCCGACATCCTGAAGCTTCACGACCGGGAGCGACGCGGGGGTCTTGAGGGCGCCGTTGCGGCCGATGCCGCCGTACTTGTCGCCGGCGTCGCCGATTCCCACGCCGACCTGGTTGGCGATGCGCGAGGCGATCGGATAGGCGAGGCCGACGGCCTTGTCGTTCTTCGTGAACGTCACCACGATGGGGCCCTCGACCTTTCCTGGCACCTTCCAGAAGACGCCGTTGGCCTTCGCGCCGTCCCAGTGCTGGGCCATCCCGTAGTGGCTGTAGGCGGCTTGGAGCAGGCTCACCGACGACACGGGTGCCGCGGTCGCGAGCGCCGCCGCCGTGACCGCCCGGCCCCCGAACGAGTGTCCGACCACGTGCAGCCGTGCCGCAGGGGAGGCGGCGTGGAGCGCGTCAAGGAGCGTCGCGATGCCCTTCGTCCCGACGGTGCCGGCGCGCTCCTTCATCGTGTAGTAGGTCGTCACGTTGACCACGTTGCGCGCCGCGTCGAGGAGGCCGCCGAGAGAGAACCCCGCGCCGCCGCCCCCGAGGTCTGCGCCGTCGGCCGGGAAGCCGACATCCGCGGCCCCGCCGGCCGCGCCGCCGGCGTCGGCGAGTCCTCCGCCCAGTGCCGGGCCCGCCGATGCCGCCTGGAAGAGCGTCTCGGCGTCGGCCGTCTTCAACGCCTGCGGCGCGGAGTCGGGATCGTCGTCGTCGACGGCGCCGCGGGGCAGCGCCTTCTGCAGCAGGGCGACGAACGCAGC
>JASGDZ010000221.1:0-5300 GCA_047606835.1 Microbacterium sp.
CTGTCGGGGCCGGCGACGCTCGTCTTCACCGGCGAGGTGACGCTGGCCTGAGGCGGACCCCACTGCCAGCCGGGCCCCGGTCGCCGATCATCGTTCCCAGGCGACGTAATCGATGACGGACGGGGAGGTGATGTCGGTTCGTTCTGAGCCGATGTAGACGGTCTCGGCGGCGATGATCGACCCGGTATCGGGCGAGAGGATCAGGTAGTCCTGGTACTCGCCGGGCCGCCGATCGGCGGCGCTGAATGCGATGCCCTCGCGTCCGAGACGGTCGATGACCGTCCCGGCGACGGTCAGCCCGTCGAGGGTCTGGAGGTAGGCGATGATCGCGGTCTCTTGCTCGGTCGTGACGATGATGCTGGAGAGCAGGCCGGAGATCTCACGGATCGCGGCGCCCGCGGTGAGCGGCGATTCCTCGCCTGCGTACTGCGCCAGGTAGGCATCGATCTCGGCTGGATCAGTGGGAACCGCTTCGTCGTAGGTGCTCACGTATTCGCCGGGCTCCAGTGTCTCGTCGGCGAGCACCGTCCCTGGAGTCGGAAGGCCCTCCGCATCTTGCCCAGGGAACGGGTCGGCGGCGGTGAGGAGGATGCGCACGCTGCCATCGTCTGCAAAGGTCGTCTCGCTCCAGTGCGGTTCGACCGATGAGGAGACGATGCTCCCTTCGTCGCCGATCTCGGTGTGCAGCTCCCAGCTTTGAAGCCGGACGGTGTGCTGGGGCGCGGCGTCGTCGGCTTGCTTCACCATCTCCAGCCCTTCCAGCGTCTCCGTCGTGGACTCGCCGATCGCGGTCGTCACCAGCGGGGCCGGCGTCACTGCCTGGGCGGAGCCGCTGGGGACGAGGATGTTCAGCACGACGGCAGTTGCAGCGGCCACCATGGCGATCCCGGTCGAAGCCGCCACCAGCCGCCGAGTCATTCGTCTCCGGTCATGTTGGCGAGAGGCAGCTCGCGCGCGGCTGAGGGTCGCGTTCGGGCGGGAGAGCACGAGGTCGGCAAGCTCTTGCTTCGCTCGGCTGGTGAGCGGGAGATCGCGGTGTCCGCTCATGGGTCGGGCCGCGCGGATGCGGCGCTCAAGCTCGTCCATCGTTCGTCTCCTTCCTTGCCTGTTCGCCGGTGTCGTCGAGCAGGGCCCTGAGGGCGCGCCGCGCGCGCAGCAGCTTCACACGCACGCCGACGGGAGAGACACCGAGGATCGCGGCGATCTCGGTGCGGGAGAGGTCTTCCCAGTAGGCCATGTAGATGATGTCGCGGTCTTCTTCTCGTAAATCGTTCACGCAGCGTCGGACGTCCAGCGCATCGTCGCTGTCGAGCTGGAACGCTGCGTCCCCGGACAGACGCCCGACGCGCTCGTAGAGCCGATCGGCGCGTGCGGCGCGCTGGTATTCGTTGCCGATCACGTTGCGCAGCACCCGGTACGCCCACGCGAGTGACAGTTCCCCGCCGTCGAGGTGGTGCGCCCAGGTGATGCGGAACGTCTCTGCGGCGGCGTCCTCGGCGTCCGCGATGCCGGCGAGTCGTTGCTGGGCAACGGTGAGGATGGCGTGGTAGTGCCGGGCGTAGAACTGCGCGAACAGGTCGACGATCGGCGCGTCGTCCTGCGCGAACCCGTCTTCCATGTCGTTCTTCCCCGCTTCGTCGTCGGCGTCCGACGGTCAATCGATGATGGTGATCGTGCTCGCCGCGAACTGCGCGGCGTAGACCATGATCCCGGCGCCGACGACGAAAGCGACGGCAAACGCGATGAGCCGTCCGATTGCGGCCTTCTTCTGCGGGCCTCGAGGTCGCCACGCGGGGATCGCGAACACGGCGATGACGCCGGCCAGTCCGATCAGGGTGAGGAGGGCCGCGCCGAGGATGAGGATTCCCATGAGCTATGCCTTCTCTCTGCGCGGCGCTCCGGCGGCCCGTGCTTGTCGATCGTGTGTCGTGGTGAGGGTGCCGTCGCGGAGTTCGTGGACCGTGTCGCAGCGAGCTGCGAGATCGAGGTCGTGGGTGACCATGACGACCGTGTGCCCGGCGGTCGCGAGCTCACGGAGGTGATCGAACACGCGGGCGCTGTTGGCCTGGTCGAGGGCGCCGGTCGGTTCGTCGGCGAGAATGATCCGCGGGCCGTTCACGATCGCGCGAGCGAGCGCCACGCGCTGACGTTGACCTCCGGAGAGAATCTTCACCGGATGGTCGATCAGCTCGGCCACCCCGAAGCGGTCGAGCGCGTCGGCGACGAGCGCGCGTTGACCCCGAGTGTGTCGGCGGGAGTAGACGAGCGGGATGCGGACGTTGTCGAGCACGGTGTCGGGCTCGATCAGGGCGAAGTCCTGCACCAGGTAGCCGAATGTCTCGTTGCGGTACCGCGCCGCTTGTCTCGCACTGGCATGGGTGACCTCGACACCATCGACAGTCACCGTGCCGGAGGAGGGACGCGCGAGCTGGCCGATGAGGCTCAGGAGCGTCGACTTGCCTCCGCCGGAAGGACCGACGATCGCGGTGACCTGTGACGCGGGGATGCCTAGGGAGACATCACGAACGGCGTGCACGGTCTGGTCTGCGACCGGGAAGTCCTTGCTGAGGTGTTCCAGTGTGATCATCGCGGTCACTCCTTGCGCAGCAGGCTTGTCACGCTTGCCCGTCTCAGGGTCGCGACGACGCGGACGGACAGGATGATGTGCGCTGCGATGACCGCAGCGATGACATACGCAACGGTGGTGGCGACGTCCGGCGTGAGAGTCGAGAACGCGCCGAAGATCAGCAGAGTGGGGACCGAGAATGCGACGGCGAGGAACAGGTTCACGCGGGCAAGGACGTGCCCGTCGTGGGCGCCGTAGAGCCGTTCGATGATGTAGCGGCGCAGGTTGCCCGCCACCAGAGCGTCGACGGTCGAGACGATCGTGCCCAACAGAACGAGAAGCAGACAGGAGAAGAAGAGCAGGAACATGCTCGAACGTGCGAGCTGTGCCTCGTACACGTTCGAGATCCGCTGATCGAGGTGCTGTGGGACCAAGCCGATACCTCCGGTGGACGCCGCGGTATCGACGAAACCGTCGATGAGCGCGTCCGGTGCGTCGAACAGCACCGTGCGGCCGACGATCTCCTGCTGCCATACGTCCGGGGTGGTCACAGCGGCGAACCTGTCGTACGTGCTGAGCAAGACCACATGGTCGTCCAGCGATTCGTATCCCATCCACGGGTCCAGATATGACATACCGGCCGGAAGGCGGCCGGTGACGGTCGCCTCGTGATCGCCCAGAACGAGCACATCTCCGATCTCGTATGCGGTGACGTTCGCGCCGATCAGCACGGCATCCTGCTCGGCCGTGTCTATGGTCAGGTCGTATGCCAGGTCGAAGCCGCCGAGCGCGACCAGGATCGGGGCGGCCAGCTGATCGCCGTCGAAGTAGTTGTTCTTGATGATCGAGTAGTCCGCGCTCGTTCCGTCGAGCGTGTCACTGAGGAGGGAATCCATCTGTTCGTTGATCTCGGGGGGTTGTGTGTCGTCGTAGAAGATCGTGAAGTACGAGACGTCGCGGTTTTCGAGGCTGCGTGCGACACCGATGTCGTTCACGCTGCCGAGTGCGTCGTTCAGCGTCGCCGAGAGCGTGGCCGCGACCACGACGACCTGCAGAATCAGCAGGAGCGCGCGGAACCGGAGCGAGAACAGCTCCCGGATCGCGGTGCCGATCTGGTATCCGATCATGACCGGCCCCATCTCGATGTCCGCGTCAGCACGGCACATGAGAAGACGGCGGTGAGGATGAGGACGTTGGCTCCGATGAGGGCGACGACGTCGGCGAGGCCTGGGAGCACGGACAGCGTGCCCAGCTCGCCGAGCGCCCACACCCCAACGCCCGCCCCGGCGGCCGTGCCCAGGAGCGCGGTCGGGGTCACGAGCCGGAGTGCGCGAAGCGCGAAGGTTCCGGGGCGTGCGCCGTAGATCCGCTCGATCAGGTAGCGACGCTGGTTCGTCGCGATCCAGTCGAGGCACAGCAGCAGGACGCTGCCGTACACGAGCAGGATCGACGCCTCGTACGCGTACGTCAACGGTTCGTCCTGCACGATCGACCATGCGCTCGGATCCAGCTTCTGCCCCTCGACCACGTACCCGCCCTCTTCCAGCGCCGCAGCGAAGCGGGCAGCGAGGCCAGGGTCTTCGGCATCGACGTAGTACATGCCGTGCACGTTCTCCTGCGTGAACAGCGAGTAGACGTACTCGCTCGTGAACGGCAGCGATGCCGGATCGTAGTAGCCGATCACGGTCACGCCATCGGGGATGTACCGGTCTTCACGTCCGACAAGGTAGGAGTCGTCGCTCACGATCGCCGTAGCCTTAGCGCTCTGAAAGTCCGCAGTGTCGAAGCTGCGGCCCTGCGTGATCACTGCGCCAGAGAAGCGCCCGTTGGGATCGTAGAGGCCGATGCGCGGCCCGTCCCCGTCGAGCGCATCGAGCACGATGACGACCGATTCCCCTTGGACAAGTTCCCGCAGCTGCGCGTTGATCGCTGCGGAACGCTCGGCGTTCGGCGCCTCACCGTCCGGATTCGGGTAGACGGTCAGGACATAGGCTCCCTCCGTCATGCGGTACGTGGCATCGGTCCAGTCGTGCACCGCCGAGCGGACATGCCCGGCGACGATCGCGAGCATCACACCGAGCAAGCACGCGGCGGCGCCGAGAGGCAGCAGGAACCGTATCTTCACACGCCCCGACTTTCCCCGGGCACGCAGGCGCGACCGGGCCATGATGCTGTGGCTTGGTCGGTCGCGCCCGCGTGTCGGTGAATCACTTGCGGGTCAGCACCCGTTGTCGCCGCAGGAGAACTGACTTGCTCTTGACCGTCGTCGAGGTCTTGCTCGCCGTGTTCGCGGTGTACTGCTTGCCCGGGTCCGGCAGCATTGGCCGCCTGCGCGCCGGCCACTCCGGCGCCGGTGGCGAGGTTGCGGGCTCGCCCCTCCTCATCACTCTCCCTTCCTCAGGACGGCTCGTAAGCGAGAAGCCGACGATGCGGCCCCCTCACTACACCTATTTGGCGGCGAGGTCGCCGCGTTACACGAACGCAGGAACTTTTCGCGGGGCAAGCGGCTGCCTTCGTTCCGGAGCGACGCACATGCCTACCCGACGCCCTTTCCAGACAGCCCCGGATGGGCCTGGCGGCGCTGCCGCATTCTTCACCACCACCATCCGCACGCCCGGCGGCCGGCTCCCGAACACGTCCTTCGTGTCGGCGAGGGCGCCGGCGCGGAGCATCCCGCTTCGTCCCACCGGAAAGCGACTGTGGATGACTCGGCCCCGCGGCGGCGGCAAGCCTC
>JASGDZ010000222.1:0-11810 GCA_047606835.1 Microbacterium sp.
ATCGCCGCGCGCAGCGCGATGAGCTCGGCGACCTCCGCCGCCCCCGGCACGAGGCGGGCGCCCCAGGCCAGCAGCCCGAACCCGGTGCCGCCGGCGGCACCGGCGCCCGGCTGCTCCGGGTCGACCGCGGCGATGAGTCCCGCCAGCCGCGCGAGCGCGGCGTCGGCGCGGGGGAGGTCGGCGGCGCTCAGCCCCTTCTGGGGCCCGAACACCGCCGCCGCGCCGCGCGGACCGCACAGCGGGCTCGTCACGTCCGACAGCACGACGACCCCGCCCGGCGGCGGGGGGCGCAGCCCCGAGAGGTCGGCGGCGGCGAGGTGTTGCAGACCCTGCAGGCCGGACGCGATCGGGAGCCCGGCGGCATCCGCGAACCGGGCGCCGAGCGCCGCCAGCATCCCCGCCCCGCCGTCCGTGGACGCGCTCGACCCGATGCCGAGCACGAGCCGGCGCACGCCGTGGTCGAGGGCGGCGCCGATCGCCTGGCCGAACCCGCGCGTGTCGGCGCTCCACGGTCGCAGGTCGCCGCCGAGCAGCTCGATCCCGCTCGTCGAGGCCAGCTCCACGACGCCGGTGCCTCCGGGCAGCAGCAGCCAGGATGCCGTCACGTCGCCGCCGTGCGGCCCGCGGACGGTCACGGGCATGCGGCGGGCGCCGCGGATCGCCGCCGCGAACGCGTCGAGCGTGCCCTCGCCGCCGTCGGCCATCGGCCGCAGCACGAGCTCGTCGCCTGGCCGCACCTCGCGCCAGCCGTCGGCGAGCGCGGCCGCGGCGGCGCCCGCGGAGATCGACCCCTTGAAGCTGTCGACCGCGACGACGACGCTGTGCACGATGGCGATTCTAGGCCGCGAAGCGCGGTGTGACCGAGATGGAGAGGTCTTGGGTCGCGCGCATCCCGCCATCGCTCGAGCGCCGCCGCGGCGACGTCCGAGAGCTACGCTGGCTTCGAGTCGGCGGGGCCGACGCCCGCGTTCCGGGCGCCCCGGAGCGAACGGCAGGACGAGACGGAGCGGAGCACGACGTGGACACGCAGGACAGCAGCCGGCCCCGGGTCGCGGTCGTCGTCAACCCCAGCAAGTTCCCCGACCCGGACACGCTGCGGGTGCCGTTGACGCGCCAGGCGCACGCGCACGGCTGGGCCGAGCCGCTCTGGTTCGAGACGGCCTCGGACGACGGCGGCGCGCAGGCGATCGCGGACGCGATCGCGCAGGCGCCGGACCTCGTGTGCGTGGCCGGCGGCGACGGCACGGTGCGCACCGCCGCGGGTGCGCTGCGGCGCACGGGGATCCCGCTCGGCATCCTGCCCAGCGGCACCGGGAACCTCCTGGCGCGCAACCTGCAGCTGCCGGTGGGCGAGCTGGCCGACGCGATCGAGGTCGCGCTGGTCGGACAGCAGCGGGCGATCGACGTCGGCCTGGTCTCGTTCGACGACCGGGATGCCGAGCCGTTCGTCGTGATGGCGGGTGCCGGGTTCGACGCCGCGGTCATGGACCGCACCGACGACGCCCTCAAGCAGCGGATCGGATGGGCCGCCTACGTCGCCGCCGCCGGGTCGAGCCTGCTGGACCGGCCGTTCGGCACGACGGTGCACGTCGACGGCGTCGCACAGGACCCGGCGGAGTGCATGATGGTGATCGCGTGCAACTGCAGCGCGGTGATGGGCGGCATCCCGGTCGCGGCGGGCGCGAAGCTCGACGACGCGCTGCTGGACCTCGTGGCGCTGAGCCCGAAGCCCGTCGCGGGCTGGCTCGGAGTCGCGATGGACGTGGCGTTCAACAACCGGGACGGCAAGGGCTCCCTGCAGCAGTGGGCGGGTCGCGAGTTCGACTTCGCCCTGGACCGGGAGATCCTCGCGGAGATCGACGGCGACGCGGTCGGGATCGTGACGCGGGGTCGTGCGACGATCGACCCGGCGTCGCTGCTCGTGCGGCTGCCCGTTCCCGCGCGCACGGCGGCGTTGGGGACGACCAGGTGAGCGCGGCCGAACCGTCGGTGCGTCGGCGCCGCCGCGGGCCGGACGCGCCGCTTCCCGCCGAGCGGGTGCGCGCCCGGCTGTCCGCGTTCGTGTACGGGAACGTGCTGGTGCTTGCGGCGATCCTGGCGCTGACCCCGCACGACCTCGAGGACGGCACGGGCATGCTCGTCGTCCTCGTCACGGCCGGCACGACGCTGTGCGCGCATCTGCTGGCGCACGCGGTCGGATCCCTCGCCGGCCGGCGGCTCGATGAGCCCTGGCGGCACGTGCGCGCGGGGCTGCGGGATGCCGTCCCGATCGCCACGAGCGCGATCCTGCCCACGGTGTGCCTGATCGGCGCGGTGCTGCACGTGTACTCCGCCGACACGGCTCAGGCGATCGCGTGCGGACTGGTGCTCGTGCGGCTCGCCTTGATGGGGCTGATCACCCGCCGCCTGTTCCCGTTGCGATCGCGGCGCGCCGCGCTCTGGGCGGGGGTGGGGATCGCGGGGGCGGGCCTCGCGATCGCCGTGGTGAAGCTGCTCGTCACCCACTGAGGGCAACCATGATGTATGGTTACATCATGCAACGCACGCAGATCTCGTTGACCGAGGAAGACAGGAACCTCCTCGACGCGGAGGCTGCGCGCACCGGACGTTCGATCTCGGCACTGATCCGCGATGCCGTCGCGCACACCTACGGATTCCGGGGGGATGCCGAGCAGGATGTGCAGGCGATCGCCGCCGCCCTGGGGGCGTGGAGGGATCGGGATATCGACGGCGAGGCCTACGTCGACGACCTCCGTTCCGGCGGCCGGCTCCGTCAGTCCGTCACGCGATGAGCGTTCTCGTCGACACCTCGGTGCTCGTCGATGTGCTTCGCGGGGAGCCTGCCGCCGCCGAGCTCCTCCGCGAAGCGCGCATGGCCGGTCCGCTTCACGCGAGCGAGGTGACCAGGCTGGAGGTGTTGGCGGGCATGCGGCCCCGGGAGGAGGCCGCGACTCGCGGTCTGCTCGCCGTCCTCACCTGGCACCCCCTCGACGAGCGCGTCGCCGACATCGCCGGCGCGCTCGGGTGGCGGTGGCTGCCGAGTCATCGCGGCATCGATTCCGCCGACCTTGCCATCGCGGCGACGGCGGTGGTGCTCGACGCCCGTCTCCTCACGCGAAACGTCAAGCACTTCCCCATGTTCGACGGCCTGACCGCGCCGTACTGATCTCCCAGACCGCGGCTACGGCTTGTGAAGATCAGCGGGCGTAGACGAGCGCAAGTCGTCAGACCCTGCTTGGCATATGCGTGCGCTGTGCGGATACTTTGAACGACTGATCAGTCAGAGGGTGAGTAATGATGCTTCCACTGCTTCGGCGCAGGAGGAATATCGCAGTCCTGGCGAGTGCGACGATCCTCGTGGCATCTGCGCTCGTGGGCTCTTCGATGGCACGAGCGGAAGCAGAGACAGCCTCGACCGATCAGCATGCAGCAGACCTGGCGGCGGCGTCACTGACAGAGCAACTCGAGGGCATGCCAAGCTGGGCAGGCGTCACCGTCGACGAGACGACTGTGCGGGTGCAGCTCACGGCGGCACCGACAGCAGAGATCACCAAGATCTTGGCCGGCGCTGCGGAAGACCCGGTGCCTGTGGAGTACGACATCGTGCAGTACGCCTATCCAGAGCTCGAAGCGATCGTTGAGCGCATTGCCGCTGATTCGGAATGGTTGGCACGCGAGGGGATCAAACCCACTCTGTGGGGCATCGACCAGGAGAAGAATGCGGTGACTCTCGAGGTGGAGTCGCTGACGGATGCAACCGCGAAGAAGCTCGTTGAGAGATACGGCGCAGCGCTTGTCGTCGGGGATGGACAGGTGGCATCCACTCTGTCGGTGCATTAGCGGCCGGGACGAGCCCTCTCGCGCGGGTCCTTCCACCGACGGGCGAGGGGTGCGGCGATCGCGTACCGGTCGCCGGCGTCGTCGCCGTAGACGTGGACACCGGTCGGCCCAGACGCGAAGGGGGCCTCCCCGTGCACGAAGCGCACGGCATCCCGGTGCAGGTGCAGGACCTGCTCCGGGATGTCGTCGCCGAGCACGCTCGCGGCGGTGGGGTCGTCGGCGATGCCGAAGAACACCGGGATCTCGTTGCAGTGCAGCGCCGCCCCGCGCGGCGCCGGCCCCCACCGGTAGTCGTAGACCCAGGTGTTCGCAGGCGTCCGGCGTCGCCGCACTTCGACCACGCATGCCCGGAACAGCACTTCGGAGAGCACGCGCGACCGCGTCAGGTCGTGCTCCGGGATGCGGGCGAAGAACTCGTCTGCGTCGCTCGTGGCGACGCCGAAGCCGGCCAGCAGCCGCCGGGCGTCCTCCCGCCCGACCGGTGACTCGTCGGGGACCCACGTCATCTCGTCGGCCGTCGCGCCCAGCACGAGCGGGATGCCGGCACTGGCGTGCAGCCCCGCAGGGATGCCGTCGGGGAACTCCGTCCCGCCGCTGACCGGCAGGAACGGCGTCATCCCGAGCGACGCGCCCGCCGTCTCGACCGCGCGATCGTCGAACGGTGCCAGGTCGGCTGTGCGCGTCCCCGCGGCGCCGAGCGCCCCCGCGAGCGCGGCGCTGCGCTCGCGCGAGGTCGCGGGCGTCGCGGATTCGAGGATGCCCGACAGCGCCCACGCGCGGTGGAACAGCCCATCCGCTGTGCGGGTGGCCAGCAGCGCCAGCACCGCGCCGCCGCCGGCGGACTGTCCGCTCAGGGTGACCCGCGCCGGATCCCCTCCGAACGAGGCGATGTGGTCCTGCACCCACCCGAGCGCCGCGATCCAGTCGAGCACGCCGCGGTCCGGCATCGTGTCGGCGACATCGCCGAACCCGGCGAAGCCGAGCCGGTAGGAGATCGACACGACGACGACGCCCGCGCGCGCGAAGGCCCGCCCGTCGTACCAGTTGCTCGCCGCCGATCCCATCTGGTAGCCGCCGCCGTGGATCCACACCAGCACCGGCAGCGCCGGCCCGGCGCCGAGGGCGCCCGCGGGGGCGAACACGTTGAGGTTGAGGATGTCGTCGCCGGGGACGCTGGGCTCGGGCATCGCGAACCCGGGGGAGACGCGCTGCGGCGTCGCCCCCCACGCCCGTGCGTCGAACCCCGCGTCGTGGGCGACCGCCCTGCGCCGCGGCGCCGCGAAGCGGAGCCCGCCCACCGGGGCCTCGGCATACGGGATGCCGCGGAAGACCGCGACCCCGTCCTTGGCAAGACCCGTGATCGCGCCGTACGGCGTCGTGTGGACGATGTCTGAGGCATCCGCCCAGAACGTCTCGACCGGCCTCATGTCCCCGCAGCCTCCGCCGCGAGCTCGAAGTCGTCGAAGTCGAACCCGGGGGCGACCACGCAACTGGCAAGCGCGTCGTGATCGGCGGGAAGGGTGCGCTGCCACACCCCGGCGGGGACGAGTCGCTGCGGTGCGAGCCCGGCCGACGCGTCGCCAAGAGGAACGAGCTCTCCCGGCACGGGCTCGTCGCCGTTCCCGCCGAGCTGCAGGTCGATCGGGCCGAGGCCGGACCAGATCCACACCTCGTCGGACGACACGCGGTGCCACGCCGACGCCTCGCCGGCCGGAAGCAGGAACACGATCAGCGTCGCGATCGGCCGACGCCGCTCGATGCCCGACGCGTCCTCGACCGCGACAGTCTGCGATCCCGCCCACGTGCGCCGGTACCAGCCGCCTTCGGGGTGGGGCTCCAGGCCGAGCGCCTCCGCGAGCGCGGGACGCGCGACCCACTCCAGGACCGTCCCGTCGACCGCGCGCCGCGGCACGAGACCCGGGCCGGACGTCACTTCCCCGCCCCCGCGGACAGCCCCTCCTTCACGTAGCGCTGCAGCCCGAAGACCACGAAGAAGGCGGGGACGCTCGCCAGCAGCGATGCCGCCATCACCGCCGCCCACTCGTTCAACGGAGAGGTCGTCATGTTGAAGATGATGACCGTCATCGGGTACATCTCGGTGCGCGTCACGAGAGTGAGGCCGAACAGCAGATCGCCCCACGTGAACAGGAACGTGAAGACGGCCGCGGTGATGACCGAGTTGCGCGACATCGGCACGACGATGCGCACGAGGTTCCCGATCGGACCCACGCCGTCGAGCTGTGCGGCCTCCATGACCTCGTTCTCGATCCCGTACATGAAGGAGCGCATCAGGATCACCGCGAACGGGATGCTGGCGGTGCAGTTGGCCAGCACCAGCCCGATGTAGGAGTTGAGCAGGCCCCACGAGTTGAACATCGAGTAGAACGACAGCGTCAGCACGACGCCGGGGATCATCTGGGCCAGCAGCAGCAGCGTCAACGCGACCGACACGCCGCGCGAACGCAGGCGGCTGAGCGCGAAGGCCGCGGGCACCGCGATGACGAGGGTCAGCGCGACCGCGCACACCGAGACGATCAGGCTCACCATCAGCCCGCCCAGACCCCCGGCGTCGAAGGCGTCGAGGTAGCCCTGGAACTGCGGCGCCGTGGGGATCCACTGCACGGTCGCCGACGTCGCCCCCGGCTGGAGAGACGCCGAGGCCATGAGCCACAGCGGGAAGAGGAACAGGATGAGGAACGCGGCCGAGACCGCCGTCCAGCGCCATCCGCGGGTTCTCGGGGCCTTGTGCGCGGAAGCGCCCGCCGTGACGATCTGGGATGTCGTCGTCATCGTCAGTCCTCCTCCTGGCGTCGTGACAGCCACACGTAGAACAGCGCGAACGTCAGGGTGAGCACGAGCAGCACGGCGCCGTAGGCGGCCGCGACGCCGAACTGGAACTCCTGGAACGCCTCGCGGTACGCGAGGATGCCGAGCGTCACCGTGGCGTTCGCCGGCCCGCCGAAGGTCAGCACGAGCACGAGGTCGACGATGAGCAGCGAGTACACGACGCTCATCACGATGAGCACGGAGATGACGGGCAGGATCGTGGGGATCACGATGGAGAAGAGCCTGCGCCACGCGCCGGCGCCGTCGAGCTGCGCGGCCTCCAGCTGCTCGGGCGGCACCTGCTTGAGGGCGGCGCCGAGGATCGTCACCCAGTACGGGATGCCGCTCCACACGGCGACCGCGATCACCACGGGAAGCGCCGTGGCCTGATCGGCGAGCCACAGCGGCGTCGGAAGGCCGAGCGGCCCGAGGATCGCGTTGATCGGGCCGTCGCCGGCGAGAAGCCACTTCCAGACGGTCGCGACGACCACGGAGGGAAGGAGCCAAGGGAGGAGGACGAGCACCGGCATCCACTTGCTGCCGGGGAAGCGCCGGTTGAACAGCAGCGCGATCGCCAGGCCCATCACGAGCTGCGCCAAGACCGCCACGAAGGCGATCACGACCGTGTTGAGGATCGCCTTGCCGAGCAGGGGCGAGTCGAACACCTCGAGGAAGTTGTCGAAGCCGACGAAGTCGGCCTTGCCGGTGATGAAGGTGCCGGCGTTGACCTCCGACGTGGCGAGGCGGACGCCGTAGATCACCGGGTAGACGAAGAAGACCGCGAAGAACAGCGCCGCCGGGACCAGGAACAGCCACAGCTCGGCGCTGCGCCGCTGCGAGAGCGAGAGCCGGAAGCGGCCGGGGCGCTGGGTCCCCGGCCGCTTCGCCGCGACGGTCGACACTACTGAGCCGCCTTGGCCAGCGCGTCTGCTGCGCTCGTGCCGTTGATGGCGGCGTCCTGGATGGCGCTGACGTACACCGACTGCAGGGTTGCCCAATCCGTGCCGAGCGTGCCGGGGTTGAAGCTCGTCTGCGCCGCGTCGACGAAGGTCTGGGCGTCGGGGTTCTCGGCGACGAAGGATTCCTGCGCGGCCGTGAGCGTGGGGACGTATCCGCCCTGGATCGCGGTCTCCAGCTGGTTCGCCTCCGATGCGCGGCACTTGACCACGGCCGCGGCGGCGGCGACCGCCTTCTCGTCGGCCTGCACGGGAATGCCGTACGCGTAGCCGAGGAGGTTGACCGTGGAGGTGCCGCCTGCGGTGGTCGGGAACGGAGCGACGGCGTAGTCGAGATCGACGGCGCCGGGGACGATGTTCCACGGTCCCGAGATCGTGATCGCCGCCTTCTCTCCGAGCCACTGGTCCGGCGCGTCCCAGCCCCAGTTCACGAACTCCTTCGACATCGCTCCCTCGTCGACGAGCTGCTTGTACAGGTCGACGGCGGCGACGGCGCCGGCGCTCGTCGGGTCGGCCGGGTCGCCGCCCGCGCTCAGCAGGAACGACAGGAAGTAGAGGGTCGCCGAGCCGTCGTCGGCGCCGGAGAAGGCCGTGCCGTAGACGTCGTCGGTGGTGAGCTTCTTGGCCGCGTCGAGGAGTCCGTCGAACGTCGTCGGGAACTCGGTGATCCCCGCGTCCTCGAACATCGCGGTGTTGTAGAACAGCGCGTAGTTCTCGAGCTGGACGGGGAGCCCGACGAGCGTGCCGTCGTAGGTGCCGAGCCCCGCGATCGTGTCGGTCATGCCGTCGGTCGTGATCCCGTAGTCCGTGAGGTCGGTCAGCACGCCGGCCTCGGCGAGCTGCGGCAACTGCGTGTCGGTCGACAGGAGTGCGATGTCGGGCAGCGTGTTGGAGCTGGCCGCCTGCAGGAGCTTCGAGGTGGTGTCGTTGGTGATGGTCTCGACCGTGATCGTCACGCCGAGGTCTTCCGCGCAGGACTCGAAGTAGCCCTTCTGGAGGGAGTCGTAGGGGTCGTAGGGGATGCTGCTCCAGACGGTGAGCTCGACGCCGCTGAAGTCGTCGTCGGACGCGGCCGAGGAGTCGTCTCCGCCGCTCGAGCCACAGGCGGCGAGCCCGAGGACGAGAACGGCCCCGGCGGCGGGGGCGATCAGGCGATTGCGTCGGCGGATGGTGCTCATGGTGCTTCCTCTCTCAGGCGGCGGCCGATTCGGTGCAGGGGGCCACAGCCGCGCTCAGCAAAGTCTGACCACAGCGTCAGCCCGCGGACAAATCCCTGCCCCGTTCGGTTACGAGGATTTACACAGCCGTCATGTGGCCGACACACAGCAGATAGCTGCCGCAGGGCGCGGTCACAGCTGCGCGCAGCGGTGCCGGATGACGCCGTCGACGATCGTCGTCAACGCCTCGGTGCCGCCGCCCTCGACGAACTCGGCGAGGGCCTCGCGCGGAGTGCGCGCGGCGACGCGGAACGCGGCGAGATCAGCGCGGCGTCCGGGTGCGAGCCGGCCGATCGCGCCCGTGCCGGCGTCGAGGCCGAGAGCGGCCGCACCGCCGCGGGTCGCCGCGTCGAACAGGCGCGCGTGCAGATTGTTGTCGGCGTAGCCCTGCGCGCGTGCGATGCGGTACAGCTCGGCGACGTCGTCGCGCACGCTCAGCGACGGCGACGACGACAGCGAGTCGGTGCCCACCGCGATCGTGTTCCCCTCCCGCAGGTAGTCGGCGACGGGGGGATCGGCGAGGCCGATGACGCGGTTGGAGCGCGGACACAGCGCCGCGACGACGCCTCGTTCGCGCAGGATCGCGCGATCGTCGGCATCCACGTAGATCCCGTGCGCGATGTGCGTGCGCGGCGACAGCACGCCGAGCGAGTCGAGGTAGGAGATGACGCCCATGCCGGCACCGCCGCTGGCGAGCAGCTTCAGGTCGGGATGCCCGAGCTCCCGCCACCGCTCGGCGAGCATCCCGGTGCCGGTGCGGGCGAACTCGTCCTCGGAGGCGGACTCGGCGGCGTGGATGTGGAGCCGCAGGTCGTGCCGTGCGGCCACCTGGGCGAGGTCGCGCAGCACGACGCCGTCGAGCGAGTACAGCGCGTGCGGAGACAGCCCGCGTGCGGGCGGCTCCGGCACCGTGGCGAGGTCGGCGAGCACCTGCTCCGCGCCGCCGCGCAGCCAGGCATCCTCCTTCCAGCCGAACACCTCCCAGAACGTGATGCCGTGCAGCCCGCCGTCGTGCACGGCGTGGCGGGCGCCGAGGTCGGTGACGATCTCGGCCACGGCGGTCGTGCCGGCGCACAGGCTCAGAGCCACGCCGTCGGCCGCCGAGGCCCCCCAGTCCCGCTCCAGCTCGTAGAGCTCGTTGAAGCGCGCGCCCCACTGCTCGAACGACGCATAGCCGCCGCGGCCGAGGACGGCCATGTCGGTGTACTGCAGATGGGTGTGCGCGTTGACGAGCCCGGGGGTGAGGATGCCGTCCCACTCGTGCACGAACGCCGCCCGCGACGGCAGGCGCGACGACACCTCTGCGTACGTGCCGACGTCGAGGACGACGCCGCCCGCGACGGCGACCGCGCCGTCGACGAGCGCCGTACGGGCGTCGGGGAACACGACGTGCGCACGGTGCACCTCGATCGTCCGCGTCGGGTCACTCATCGTCGTCTCCCGGATGCCAAGACGAGAGGAACTCCTGCTGGCGCGCGGTCGGCCGGTCGATCCCGCCGCCGATGCTCGCGAGCGCCAGCGCGGCGACGTGGTCGTCGAGCTCGCGCGGCAGCAGGTGCACGTCGGCGGTGAGCGTGTCGCGGTGGGCCAGGAGGTAGCCGACCGCCGCCAGCTGCACGCCGAACGAGAGGTCCATGATCTGGATCGGGTTGCCCTCGGCCGCGCTCACGTTGATGCAGTGACCGTCGTCGAGGATGCGCACCGTGCGGCCGTTCGGCAGCTCCAGCACGCCGATGTCGCCGGTGCGGGACAGCTCGCGCGCGCCGGCGTCGCGCGCTTCGTCGAGCGCGATCTCGTGGGGCACGCCGCCGCCGACGGCGACGGCGGCGCCCTCGGGAAGCGCGAGCAGATGCGCCAGTGTGACCGTGCCGGCGATGCCGGTCGCCGAGATGAGCACGTCGGCGTGCGCGGCGGCCTGTGCGAGGGGCTCGATGCGGTAGCCGGCATACGCCGCCTGGAGCGCCGCGACCGGGTCGACCTCCGACACCGTGACGCGGGCGCCGAGCGCCGCGGCGTGGCGGGCGATCCCGGCGCCGACGCGCCCGAACCCGGCGACGACGACCTCGCGGCCCGACAGCGATTCGCCGAGGATGTCGGCGACGGCCATCACGACCGACTGCCCGGTTCCGCACATGTTGTCGAACAGCGACTTCGTGCGCGCGTCGTTGCCGGCGACGACGGGGAACGCGAGGCTTCCCTCTGCGGCCATCGTGCGCAGCGGGCGCACGCCGCTCGTGGTCTGCTCCGTCGCGCCGATGACGCCAGGAAGGATCGCGGGGCGCCGCGTGTGCGCGAGGCGGATGACCCACGAGCCGTCGTCGATGATGACCTCGGGCCGGTGGTCGAGCATCGCCAGGGCGTGCGCCAGGTCGTCGCCGCCGCGCGCGTCCGAGCGCGCGTACACGGGCAGGCCCGCGTGCGCGAGGGCGGCGGCGACGGCGTCGTCGGTGTTGCGGCCGGAGCACATCACGACGACCTCCGCGCCCGCTTCGGCAAGGCCCAGGGCGACCGACGCCGTCTTGGGCTCCAGCACGTCGCTGACGGCGATGCGGACGCCGCGGACGGCGCCGGATGCCGCGAGCTCTGCGGCGACGGCCGCCGAGGCGGGCATGAACTCGCGCGCCCACGCGATGCGGTCGGCACCGCTCGGCCACAGCGCGGGGTCGAGGATCGATCCGGTCATCGGCGCACCGCCTTCGCGAAGAGGGCGTCCGCGCCTGCGCGGTCATCGGCGTCGGCCGCGGCGAGCGATGCGGCCACGACGAGGTCGGCGAGCCGCCACTCCAGGGCGGCGTTCGCGCCGAAGGGAGGCGGCAGCTCGACGATCCAGCGGCGCGCGCCGGGGTCGCCACGGCCGACGAACGCGCGGGCCTGGGCGGTCTCGGCCGGTGCGAGCACGAGCGCGCCCAGGCCCGCGCGTTCGTCGGCCGTGGCGACCCCGGCGCGCGCCGCTGGATCGTCGAGCTGCCGC
>JASGDZ010000223.1:0-4827 GCA_047606835.1 Microbacterium sp.
CTCGTGCTCGCGGTGCCGCTGGCGGCGCAGCTCGCGTGCGGCCCGCTGCTCGTGCTGGTGAACCCCGTCGTGCCGGCGTACGGCGTGCTGGCGAACCTCGTCGCCGCGCCGGCGGCGCCGGCGGCGACCGTGCTCGGTCTCGCGGCGTGCCTGCTCGCGCCGGTGCTGCCGTGGCTCGCGGGGGCGGTCGCGGCCGTCGCGTGGGTGCCGTCGGCATGGGTCGCGGCGACCGCGACGACGATCGCGGGGATGCCTGCCGCCTCCCTGCCGTGGCTGGGCGGCTGGCCGGGCGTCGCGGCGCTCGCGGGGCTCGGCGGATGCGTCGTTCTGCTGGCGGTGCGGATGCGCAGGTCGTCGGCGCGCGAGGTCGTCCTGCGCGGCATCGCCGTCGCCGTGCTGTCGGGCACGGCCGGCGGGCTGGCCGGGCTCGTGGCGCTCGCAGGCCCGGTGGGGGCGCTGACCGCTCCGGCGCACTGGCGCATCGCCGCGTGCGACGTGGGTCAGGGCGACGCCGTGCTCGTGCGCTCGGCAGGGCGGGTCGCGCTCGTGGACACCGGGCCCGACCCGGCTCGTCTGGCGGCGTGCCTCGCCCGGCTCGGGATCGGGCGAGTCGACCTCCTCGTGCTGACGCACTTCGACGTCGACCACGCCGGCGGAGTCGACGCGATCGTCGGCCGGGCGGGCGTCGTGCTGCACGGTCCGACCGACGGGGCCGCCGACCAGGTGCTGCTGCGGCGGCTCGAGTCCGGCGGCGCACGCACCGTGCAGGCGCGCGCGGGGCAGAGCGGGACGCTGGGCGACGCGCGGTGGAGCGTGTTGTGGCCGCGCGCCGGAAGCCGCGCGTTCGGCCCGGGCAACGAGTCCAGCGTCGTGGTCGAGTTCCGCGGCGGGGGAGTGCCGCCCGTCCTGCTCCTGGGGGACCTCTCGGCGTCGCCGCAGGCGGCCCTACTGGCAAGCGGTGCGCTGCGGCCGCCGTACGCCGTCGTGAAGGTGGCCCATCATGGCAGCGCCGACCAGCATCCTGCTCTATATGCCGCGCTGCGCGCTTCCGTCGCCCTCGTCACCGTCGGCGCGGACAACGACTACGGCCACCCGCGCGCGGAGACGTTGCAGCTGCTCGCCTCGCTGCACGCGGTGGTCGCGCGCACCGACCGCGACGGGCTCGTCCTGCTCGGCCCCGGCGAGACCGGCATCGAGCTGTGGCGGGAACGCGGGCCGCCCGCCACAGGGGCGGCCGTCTCCGATCCGGCGGCCGGCCGTGCTGTCGGCACCGTCCCGTAGGCTCGTCGTCATGGCCGCCCCCGCACGCAGACCCGCCGCACGCGGGGCGGCGAAGACGGCGATCCCGCAGCTGTCCTGGCGTGATCCGCAGCCCGCGCCGGTCGTGCTCGTCTCCGGTCCGGAGGAGGTGTGCGCGGAACGTGCGATCGCGGGCGTGCGCGACTACCTGCGCGCCGAGGACCCGGCGGTCGAGGTCTCCGATCTGCGCGCCGACGACTACGAGTCCGGCAGGCTGCTGGCCGTCACGTCGCCGTCCCTGTTCGGCGAGCCACGTCTGGTGCGCGTGCAGGGAGTGGAGAAGTGCTCCGACGCGTTCCTGGCCGAGGCGCTCGCCTACCTGGAGCATCCGCAGGAGGGCGCCACCGTGGTGCTGCGCCACACCGGTGCCAGCGTGCGCGGAAAGAAGCTGCTCGACGCCGTGCGAGCGGGTCGGGGGGAGGGCGTGGAGATCGCGTGCCCCGCCGTCAAGCGCGACTCCGACCGCTTCGACTTCGCCGCGGGGGAGTTCGCCACGGCGGGCAAGCGCATCGCCCCGGCGGCGCTGCGCGCGCTCGTCTCCGCGTTCGCCGACGACCTCACCGAGCTCGCCGCGGCGTGCCAGCAGCTCATCGCCGATGTGCCCGCCGACATCTCCGTGGAGACGGTGGAGCGCTACTACGGCGGCCGCGTGGAGACCTCGGCCTTCGCCGTGGCCGACACGGCGATCGCCGGCCGCTACGGCGACGCCCTCATCGCGCTGCGCCACGCGCTGGCCTCCGGCGCCGACCCGGTGCCGCTCGTGGCAGCCGTCGCGATGAAGCTGCGCACGATGGCGCGCGTGGCCGGGTCGCGCGAGCCGTCAGCCGCGCTCGCTGCGCGGCTCGGCATGAAGGACTGGCAGGTCGACCGCGCCCGTCGCGACCTCGCGGGCTGGAACGAGACCACGCTGTCGATGGCGATCCAGGCGACGGCGCGTGCCGACGCGGAGGTGAAGGGAGCCTCGCGCGATCCCGTCTTCGCGCTGGAGCGCATGATCACGGTCATCTCGACCCGCGCGCCGTTCGCGGGCTAACAGACGGAACACGCAGAAGGCCCGCCCCTTGTGGGGACGGGCCTTCGCGACGCGGAGGTCAGAGCGCCGCGACCTGCTTGGCGATCGCGGACTTGCGGTTCGCCGCCTGGTTCTCGTGGATGACGCCCTTGCTCACGGCCTTGTCGAGCTTCCTCGTCGCGGTTCCGAGCGCCTTCTCGGCGGCGGCCTTGTCGCCCGCGGAGATGGCCTCGCGGGTGCGGCGCACCGCGGTCTTCAGCTCGGTCTTGACGGCCTTGTTCCGCTCGCGGGCCTTCTCGTTGGTCTTGTTGCGCTTGATCTGCGACTTGATGTTCGCCACTGTGTCGACGTTCTTTCGTTCGGAGTGAATCGGTGAAGTGCCGGCCGGCGGTAGAGGGGCGCCGATCGACGGCGTGCGGGGTGGGACCCACACGCAAGCCAATCAACGAGTCTACCAGTCTCACACCCGCCTCGCCGCCACGGGCTGGGCCTTCCTGAGGTCTGTGTCTGCGCGGGCGCGGCGGACTCGCGCCCGCCGGCGTATCTACGCGGGCCGGGGCGGACTCGCGCCCGCCGGTGCGTCTCGAACTCGCCGGCATGTGTCGACACTGGCGGGACCACCTCACATCGAGACAGGTCGTAGCGCGACAAACTGTTCGGCGTCTGACGCGCAACGAGCTGTCTCGGCGCCGAGCAGCACGGGAAAGCTCTGGGCGACAGGCCCCACGCATCTCCTCGAACGGGTCGCGCGCAGGGCCGCGGTGCAGGATGATCGGAGCACCCGACAGCAGGATGATCGGAGCACCCGACATCCCGTACCCCCATGTCGCTCCAGGAGGTCCCGCATGGTCGCATCGCCACCCGCCGCCGGCCGGCGCCGTGCGTGCGGGACCTGGTCGGCGGGGGCCGCCCCGTGAACGCGCGCACGCCCGGCGCGGCCGGCGCGCGGTGGTTCACCCTCTTCACCCTCGCGTGGCTCGCGCTGTGGACCGCGCAGCTCACGCCGCTGCAACTGCTCATCCCTCTTCAGCTGGACACGCCGGGCACCGCCGACCGCTGGATCTCCGGAGTCGTCTCCTCCGGGCTCGTGCTCGGCGTCGGCGGACTCGCCGGAGTGGTGGCGGCCCCGCTCGCGGGCGCCCTCTCCGACCGCACGCGCGGCTCCTTCGGCCGCCGGCGACCGTGGGCGCTCGGCGGAGTCGCGCTCGCGGTGCTCTCGCTCATCGGCTTGGCGTTCGCCGACGGGCCGTGGAGCGTCGGCATCGCGTGGGTGGGGGTCTCGGTCGGCACCGCAGCCGCGTCGGCCGCGTTCACCGCGCTCATCGCCGACCAGCTGACGACACAGCGCGGCGAGGCATCCTCCGCCGTCTCCTCGTCTCAAGCGCTCGGCATCGTCGTCGGGGTCGGCGTCATCGTGCTCCTCGGCCTCGGAGTGGTCGCGGGTTACCTGTTGCTGGCGGGCCTTCTCGCCGTCATCGGGGTGACCACCGCGCTGCTGCTGCCCGACCCTGCCGTCACCCCCACCCCGCACCCCGCACGCGTCGCGCTGCACGCGCGACTCGGCGCGCTGCGCGACCGCGACTTCGCCTGGATGCTGGTCGGCCGCTTCGTCGTCAACGTCGGCAACGCCCTCGGCACGGGCCTGCTGCTCTTCTACCTGCTGTACGGACTCCACCGCGATCCGGCCGCAGCGCAGGACGAGCTGCTGCTGCTCATCGTCGTCTACACGGTGTTCGTCGTGATCGCGTCCGTGCTCGCCGGCCGGCTCTCCGACCGGTCAGGGCGGCGCGTCGGGTATGTGCTGTGGTCGGCCGTCGTGCAGGGGGCCGCGTCGATCCTCCTCGCGGCGCTGCCCTCCTTCGAGACCACGCTCGTCGCGGCGGCGCTCCTGGGCATCGGCTACGGAGCGTTCATGGCGGTGGGGCTCGCGCTCGCCGCCGATCTGCTGCCCCGCGAGGACGACCACGCGCGCGACCTCGGCTTCGTCACGGTGTCGGCGAACCTCGGTCAGCTGCTGGGCCCGCTCGCCGGCGCCGGGCTCGTCGCCGCCGTGGGCGGGTTCTGGCTGGTGTTCCTCGTCGGCGGGCTGGCGTCGGTCGGGGGCGCCGTCATGACCCTCGCGGTCCGACCGCGCGGGGGTCCTGCTCGTCCGGCCGGGACAGCGTCGCCACCGCGACGTCGAGCAGGGCGTTGAACACCCGCGGCCGCATCGCCGTCACGAGGTGCGACGTGCGCGGCACGACGATGAGCTCGGCGTGCCTGGCCACCTTCATGAAGAGTCGTTCGTTGACGCGCAGCTGGTCGTACTGCCCGTTGACGAACCACAGCGGCACCTCGATGCGCCGCAGCGCGTCGAGCAGATCGAGCACGGAGAGGCTTCGCAGCGCCACATCCTGCGCATCGTAGGCGTACCCGCCGGCGCCGAAGTCGGCGCGCGTCTGTGGCGGCAGGGTCCGGTCGAGCACGAGATCGGCGATGCGCTGCCCGCGCCCGGGCAGGCGGTCGAAGCCGCCCGC
>JASGDZ010000224.1:0-6110 GCA_047606835.1 Microbacterium sp.
CGGGCGGCGTCGCTCGCTGAGAAAGGCCGCTGCGCGTGACACGTCGCAGCGTTTGTCGCGCAACGGCCTGTCTCACCGGCGCGGGCCGGGCCACGGCGGGCGGCGGGCCACGGCGCGCGGCCGCGGTCAGCCGACGATCATCGGGCGGTCGTCCTCGTCGTCGGGGCCGTTCAGGTCGAGGTCGACCACGACAGGGACGTGGTCGCTCGGCGCCTCTCCCTTGCGCTCATTGCGGTGGATCTGCGCGCCCGCGACCGCGTCGGCGAGCGTGCGCGAGCCCAGGACGAAGTCGATGCGCATCCCCTCGTTGCGGGGGAAGCGCAGCTGCTTGTAGTCCCAGTACGTGAAGCCCGTCGGCACGAGGGGGCGCACGACATCCGTCAGCCCCGCGGCCTCCAGCGCCGCGAAGGCCTCGCGCTCGGGCGGTGAGACGTGGGTGGCGAAGCCGGGCACGATCGACGGGTCGCCGTTGTCGGCGTCGGTGGGCGCGACGTTGAAGTCGCCGACGAGGGCCAGGGCGAGATCGGGGGTCTCGGCGAGCGTCGCCCGCACGTGCTGCTGCAGCGCCGACAGCCAGTCGAGCTTGTAGCGGTAGTGCGGGTCGCCGAGCGCGCGCCCGTTGGGCACGTACAGGCTCCACACGCGCACGCCGCCGACCGTGGCGCCGAGCGCTCGCGCCTCCAGCGGTGCGCCGGGGCCCTCGTGCCCCTTCGCGAAGCCGGGCATGCCGGGAAACGCGGTCTGCACGTCGCCCAGCGGCTCGCGGCTCGCGATCGCGACGCCGTTCCACTGCGAGATGCCGTGCGCCTCGACGTGGAACCCGGCGTCCTCGAACGCGGCGTAGGGGAACTGCTCGGTCTTGCACTTGATCTCCTGCATCGCCAGCACGTCGACGTGCTCGCGCGCGGCGAAGTCGACGATGCGGTCGACGCGGGCGCGGACGGAGTTCACGTTCCACGTGGCAAGGCGCATGGCTCCAGCTTACGAGCGGCATCCGACGGCGCGTCGCGCCTCCGTAGACTCGACGCGTGACCATCGCCTCCACTCCCGAGCTCGAAGCAGACCGCCAGGCCCTCATCGCCCTGATCGCCGACGAGGCGGTGTTCCACGGCGACTTCACGCTGTCCAGCGGGAAGAAGGCGTCCTACTACGTCGACATGCGAAAGCTCACGCTCGACCACCGCGCCGCGCCCGCGATCGGGCGCATCGTGCTCGACCTCATCCGCGACGTCGACGGCGTCGTCGCCGTCGGCGGGCTCACGCTCGGCGCCGACCCGATCGCGAACGCGGTGCTGCACGAGTCGGTGCGCGCCGGCACGCCGCTGGACGCGTTCGTGGTGCGCAAGGAGCCGAAGGACCACGGCCGCGGCCGTCAGATCGAGGGGGCGGATGTCGCGGGCCGCCGCGTCGTCGTGGTCGAGGACACCTCGACCACCGGACAGTCGGCGCTCAAGGCCGTGGAGGCGCTGCGGCGGGAGGGCGCGGAGCCCGTGGCCGTCGCCGTCATCGTCGACCGCCGCACCGGCGCACAGGCGGCGGTGGAGGCCGCCGGGCTGCGGTGGCTCGCCGCGATCGACCTCGACGACCTGGGGCTGCAGCCGCAGTAGGCGGCGGGCCGGGGCGTCCGCCGTCGTTGCGACTGGCAACGTTTCCATGGAAGAGTGATGTCGGGGTGGGCGATGAACGACAAGAGCCGTGCGGGCGATACGCCGCACGGCCGCGCGACGATGAAGCACGTCGCCGAGCGCGCGGGGGTCGGGCTCTCGACGGTGTCGCGCGTGGTCTCGGGCAAGGGCGGCGTCAGCCGCGACAAGGTCCGCGCCGTCGAGCGCGCCGTGCGCGACCTCGGCTACAGCCGCAACGACTTCGCGCACACGCTGCGCACGGGCTCGCCGCGCACGATCGGCGTCGTGGTCACGAACATCTCCGACCCGTTCTTCTCCGGTCTCGTGCACGCGGTGGAGGAGCGCGCGCGGGCCCATGACATGCTCGTGCTCGTCGCGT
Source organism: Microbacterium sp. (assembly GCA_047606835.1). Classification (GTDB taxonomy): domain Bacteria; phylum Actinomycetota; class Actinomycetes; order Actinomycetales; family Microbacteriaceae; genus Microbacterium. The sequence goes on from JASGDZ010000224.1 coordinate 2,005, forward strand.
CGGCGACGTACGACGGCGACGAGGCGACGAGGGTGATCCGCCGGCTGCTGCAGCGACGCCTCGACGGGCTCATCGTGGTCGCGCCGGAGGGCGCCGATCTCTCGCTCCTGGCCAGGGAGCAGTCCGCCGGAACGCCCGTGGTGTTCGTCGACCAGCCGCCGGAGGACCTCGACGTGGACATGGTCGTCGTCGACAACGAGGGCGGGACGATGCGGGCCACCCGGCACCTGGCCGAGGGCGGCCACCGACGAATCGCGTGCATCGCGCACACGCGCGGCCGCTACACGTCGCTGCGCCGGCGGGAGGGCTACCGCCGCGGACTGGAGGCGGCCGGGATTTCCTTCGACCCCGCGCTCGAGCTCGTCGTCGCCGAGACGGCCGAGGCCTGCGAGCACGCGCTCCGGCAGCTGCGCGCGGGGCCCGAGCCGCCCACGGCGCTCGTGACGACGAACGGGCGCATGACGCTGCTGGTGCTCGAGGCGCTGCGCCGGCTCGACTGGCATCCCGCCCTCGTGGGCTTCGACGACCTCGACATCGCGCCGCTCATGACGCCGCCGACCACGACGGTCGCGCAGGACCCCGACGCGATCGGGCACGCCGCGGCGAACCTGCTCTTCGAGCGCATCGGCGGCGTCGGCGGGCCGCGTCGCCGCGTCGTGCTCGCCACGTCGCTCATCGCACGGGGCTCTGGCGAGGTCGCGCCCGATCACGGTTAGGTCACGAGTGACCGGCGTCGCGAGCAGCGGACTTGTGCTTGGCAACGTTTTCATGTTTCATAGCCACTGCCCGCACTGCGGCGGGCTCACGCACACATCCAAGGGAGGATCACATGCGCAAGTCAGTGGCAGCGATCGCGGGGCTGGCGGTCGCCGCACTCGCCCTCGCCGGGTGCTCCGGCACCGCTGACCCCGGTTCGTCGACGGGCGGCGACAACGAGGTGGAGGTCTTCACCTGGTGGGCCTCCGGCTCGGAGAAGGTCGGCCTCGACGCCCTCGTGGGCGTGTTCAACGAGCAGTACCCCGACATCTCGTTCGTCAACGCCGCCGTCGCGGGAGGCGCGGGCTCGAACGCCAAGGCCGCCCTCGCGGCCCGCCTCGAGGCCGACGACCCGCCGGACTCGTTCCAGGCGCACGCCGGGGCCGAGCTCACCGACTACATCGAGGCCGGGCAGCTGCAGGATCTCAGCACGTTCTACGCCGACAACGCGCTCACCGACGCGTTCCCCGCATCGCTCATCGAGCGGCTCACGGTCGACGGCAAGATCTACTCCGTGCCGAGCAACATCCACCGCGCCAACGTGACGTGGGTGAACACCGATGTGCTCGAGAAGGCCGGCATCGACCCGACGACGCCGCCGACCGACCTCGACGCGTGGATCGCCGACCTGGAAACGCTCAAGAGCTCCGGCGTCGAGAGCCCGCTCGCGCTCGGCACCGAGTGGACGCAGGTGCAGCTGTTCGAGACGGTGCTCATCGCCGATCTCGGCGCCGACGGCTACTCCGGCCTGTGGGACGGCACGACGGCGTGGGACGACGCGGGCGTCACGAAGGCGATCGAGCACTACGGCGCGCTGCTCGGCTACGTGAACAGCGACTTCGCCGGACTCGACTGGGATGCCGCGACGCAGATCCTCATCGACGGCGCGGCCGGCTACAACGTGATGGGCGACTGGGCCGAGGCGGCCTTCCAGCAGACCGGGTGGACGTACGGCCAGGAGTACACGACGTGGGCGTCGGCCGGCACCGACGGCATCTTCGACTTCCTCGCCGACTCGTTCACGCTGCCGGTCGGCGCGCCGCACGAGCAGGCGGCGAAGGACTGGCTCACGACCGTGAGCTCGGATGCCGGCCAGAAGGCGTTCAACCAGGCCAAGGGCTCGATCCCGGCTCGCGTCGACGCGCAGGCCGCCGACTACGGCGCCTACCAGCAGACCGCGATCGCCTCGTTCGCGAGCGACACGATCGTGTCGTCGCTCGCCCACGGCGCCGCGGCGAAGATCTCGTGGTCGACCGACATCTCGTCGGCGGTCGGCAAGTTCGCGACCGACCGCGACGGCGCCGCGCTGCAGGAGGCGCTCGTCGCTGCGGCCGCCAAGGCGCTGGGCTGAACCGCAGGATGCCCCACGGTCACGGCCGTGGGGCATCCGCGTCGAGAGGGGACTGTGCATGCACCGCGGCATCCGCAACTGGGGCCCGCCGCTCCTGCTGATCTCGCCGACGATCGTCGTCCTCGGCGTCTTCGTCTACGGGCTGATCGCCGCGAACGTCTCCGTCGCGATGAGCGACCGGCACTCGCTGCAGCCGGCCACCGCCTTCGTCGGGCTCGACAACTTCGTCGCCCTGCTCACGGAGGACCGGTTCCTGCACTCGCTCGTGAACCTCGGCGTCTTCACGCTCTTCTTCATGGTGGGCACGATGCTGTTCGGCTTCCTGTGGGCGTGGATCCTGGACAGGGGCGTCACCGCGGAGGGCGCCTTCCGCAGCATCTACCTCTTCCCGATGGCGGTGTCGTTCGTCGCCTCCGGCGTGGTCTGGCGCTGGCTGCTCAACTCCGCCACGGGCGACCGGGCATCCGGCCTCAACCGGCTCTTCGAGACGTTCGGCCTCGGGTTCTTGCAGAACACGTGGTGGAACACGCCCGGGTGGGGCATGGCCGCCATCGCGATGCCCGCGATCTGGCAGCTCTCCGGCTACGTGATGGCGCTGTTCCTGTCCGGCTTCCGCGGCATCCCGGAGGAGCTGCGCGAGGCGGCCCGCGTCGACGGCGCCACGGAGTGGCAGCTCTACCGCCACGTGATCTTCCCGCAGCTGAGCCCGGTCGCGCTGTCGGCGCTGGTGATCGTCGCGCACATGTCGCTCAAGGTGTTCGACCTCATCATGTCGATCACCGGGTCGATCTACCAGACCGAGGTCCCGGCCACCTACATGTGGGTCGCGCTGACCTCCAACGACTACGCGAAGTCGGCGGCCATCGCGACCGTGCTGCTGCTGCTCGTGTGCGTCTTCATCGTCCCGTACCTGATCTGGGTGGCCCGCTCGGAGCGGAGGGCGCGATGACCACGTCGCTCACGCGCACCGCCGGCCGGCGGCGCGCGGGCCGCACCGCGAAGTACGCCATCCTCGTCCTCTTCGTCATCCTCGTGTTGATGCCGGTGTACGTCCTGCTGGTGACGAGCCTCAAGCCGCCGTCGGACGTCAACCCGGCGACATCGTGGGGGCTGCCCGTGCGCTGGCCGTGGGAGTCGGCAGGGCCTGGCGGCCCGACCGGGCTCGACAACTGGAAGGCGGCCTGGATCGCGCTCGCTCCCGCTCTCGGGCGCACGTTCCTCCTCGCGATCCCGGCGGCGCTGATCTCCGCGCTGCTCGGGTCGATGAACGGCTTCGTGCTGTCCCGGTGGCGCTTCCCGCACGCCGACATGGTGTTCACCTTCGTGCTGTTCGGCATGTTCATCCCGTACCAGGCGGTGATGACGCCGCTTGTGCAGATGAAGACGTCGCTGGGCATGCCGAGCGACATCTGGACGCTGCTGATCGTGCACATCATCTACGGGCTGCCGATCTGCACGCTCATCTTCCGGAACTACTACGCGGGAATCCCGCCCGAGCTCATGGAGGCCGCCCGCGTCGACGGTGCCGGGATGCTCGGCACGTACGGGCGGATCGTGCTGCCGCTGTCGCTGCCCGGGTTCGTCGTCACGATCATCTGGCAGTTCACCTCGGCCTGGAACGACTTCCTCTTCGCGATGTTCCTCACCAACGCGCAGGGCGGACCGGTGTCGCTGGCGCTCGTGAACCTCTCGCAGGGGGCGCAGCTGGCCAACTACGGCGCCGCGATGGCGGGCGCCCTCATCGCGTCGGTGCCGACGCTCGTCGTCTACGTCCTGCTCGGGAAGTACTTCATCGGGGGACTCATGAGCGGATCCGTCAAGTCGTGAGCGCTGTGAGACCGCTCGTCCTCGCCGTCGACCTCGGCGGCACCAAGCTCGAGGCGGCCCTGGTCTGCGACGACGGCGCGCTCGTCGCCGGGTCGCGGGTGCGCCGGCCGACCGGGCCCGACCTCGACGCCGCGACGCTGCGGCGGCGGCTCGGCGAGGTGGTGGACGCGGC
>JASGDZ010000225.1:0-40131 GCA_047606835.1 Microbacterium sp.
CGCCGAGCGGGAGAGCCCGCTGCGAACGCTGATCTGGCCGAGCGTGAGAGCGCCGCCCGTGCGTTCCAGGATTCCCATGATCAAGACGACCCGATCGACCATGCTCGCGGGGGGCTGGGGCATGTGAGACCTCCATCGGCGTCAACGGATGCGGCGACCCTGCGGCATCCGATGCCCATAGATTATGGGACGAAGTACCGAATTTCCAGACCTTTCGTGATAAATGATTCTCGCGGTCAGCGCAGGTGGTAGTCCTCGGGGAAGTCCGTGCGCTGGAAGAAGTCGTAGTAGTCCTCGAGGTTCCACGGCACGCCGACCTGCAGCCGACCCGCGGCGTTGACGTAGTAGTTCACCGCGAGCGCATCCTCGTCGAGCCAGACCTTGCCCTGCGTCTCCTTCTTGAGGTCTTCGTTGTACTCCTCGAACACCTCGTGCTTCACGTCGATCTCACGGTGGCCGTTCTCCAGCATGTAGACGATCGCGCGGGCGATGTACTGCGTCCACGTCTCGAACCAGCCCACGATCGCCCCCGACCGCGGCTGCGCGTTGGGCCCGTACAGGGTGAAGAGGTTCGGGAAGCCCGGGATGGTCATGCCGATGTACGCCTTCGGGCCCTCCGGGTCGCTGTCCCAGAAGTCCTCGAGCGTGCGGCCACCCTTGCCGCGATACGTCGTCGGGTGGAGGTACTTCGAGACCGCGAACCCCGTCGCCGTGATGATGTCGTCGGCCGGGTGCTCGCTGCCGTCGGCGACGACGACCGCGTCCGGCGTGATCCGCACGACCTCGCCGAAGACCGGCTCGACGTGGTCCTGCAGCAGGGTCTTGTACCACTGGTTGTCCGCCACCTGGCGGCGCGCCATCGGCGCGTACTTCGGCGTCAGCTTCTCGATGAGCTCGGGGTGCCCCTCCAGCTGGTCGGCGATGTAGCCCTCCAGCGCCGCGCGGAAGGCGTCGTTGACCTCGTTGACCTTGCCGCCCTTGGCCACCCACTCCTCGTCGACGACGTGGAGCTTCTGGCTCCCCTCCTGCATCGCGAGCATCGAGTACGTGTACCAGTTCGGGTAGAACGGCAGCGTCGCCAGCAGCCATCGGGTCTCGGGGCTGAGCTGCTCGGTGTAGCGCTCGCGCGCGGCGATCCACTGCGGCGTGCGGACGTGGACGTTGACCTTCTTCGCCACGGACGCCACGCGCTTGAGCAGCTGGACCCCCGTCGACCCGTTGCCGATGATCGCCACCGTGCGGCCCGCGAAGTCCTCGTCGCCGGTCATCCCGGTCGTGTGCAGCACGCGTCCGCGGAACTCGTCGATGCCCGGCACGTCGAGCTTCTTGGGCGCGTTGAACAGCCCGCTCGCGCTGACGACGATGTTCGCCGTCACCTCCCGCGTCGCGCCGTCCGGCCCGGTGACCTGCAGGGTCCACGTGCACGACTGCTCGTCGTAGTCGGCGCGCGCGATGTCGCTGTCGAACTCGATCCGGTCGTACACGCCGCGCTTTCTCGCGACGAACTCCAGGTACTTGCGGATCTCGGGGCCCGGCGCGTAGTACCACTCCCACGGGTAGTCGCGCTCGAAGCTGTACTGGTAGACGAAGTTCGTGATGTCGACGCGCACGTCGGGGTAGCGGTTGACGCTCCACGTGCCGCCGAGCTCGCTGCGCCGCTCGTAGATGCGGTACGGGATGCCGAGCCACTCCAGCTGGATCCCCATCAGGATGCCGTTGAACCCGGCGCCGACGATCGCGACCTCGAAGCCCTCGGGCAGCTCGGGCCTGCCGTGAGTCCACTCGGCGGACCGCGGGCGCTCCTCGAAGCCGAGGCTCTCCTTGCGGCTGAGGAACGAGCGGTCCGACACCGGCTCGCCGCGCAGCGCCTCCATGAGGGTGCGCAGCTCGGCGTCGGTGGGCGCGCGCGGGACGAAGTCGTCGACCTCTTCGAGGAGGAACCTGACGGCGCGGTCCTTCACGCGCTCGCGGTCCTCGTCGGCCACGTCGACGAGGACGAGCTGGCCGCCGCGCACGGAGATGCGCTTGAGCCCGACGTCGAGCAGCGACTCGTCTCCCGTCGCCTGGACGAGGGCGATCCGCACGGCGTTGAGGTCGGCCTCGTCCAGCGCCCGCCTGACGAACTGCTCGTCGATCTTCGCTGCGCGCTCGGCGACGGCTGTGGTCTCGTTCACGGTCACGCTGGTCCCCTTCGACCTCTCCCTCGACTGTTCCAAAAAGAACTATATCATCTCACCTAATCATGTGATTAGCGGGGAGGGTCGCGACATCCATCCGCACCAACGGCCGCATCCTCGCCGACGTCACGACCCAGACCGACAACGGCCTCGCCCTGTACATGCGGGACGAGGGCTGGATCGAGCCGCTGAGCGCCGCGCAGTTCCCGGACTTTCCGGCCGACCTGATGTTCGAGGATGTCGGACCGCTCGTGCAGCTGACCGTCCCCGTGATCGGCTACAACACCGACCTGCTCGGCGACTTCGCCCCCGCCTCGTGGAAGGACCTTCTCGACCCCCGCCTGGAGGGCGAGATCATGATCGCGGATCCGCGGACCGCCGCCACGTGGGGGCAGATCTGGTACGCGGTCCTGAACACGCCCGAGCTCGGTGCCTCCTACGTCGAGGAGCTCGGCGCTACGGGCTTCGAGCCCGTCGCCAGCTCGCTCGTCGGCGCCGAGCAGCTCACGGCCGGCCAGGGCGCCGTGCTGGTCGCCAGCACTCCGAGCGTCTTCGACGCGCAGATCGCGAAAGGCGCTCCGATCGAGTACTTCTCGCCCACAGACCCCGCACCGGTCTCCTACACCTCCGTCTCGCTGATCGCGCAGGCGGACCATCCGAACGCCGCCCACCTGTTCGCGCTCTGGCTCACCGGCGAAGAGGGCTCTCGCGTCATGAACGGCGCCGAGCGGACCGCGTCGCCGCTGGGGATCGAGGGCGACGGCGTGTTCCCGCTGCCGCCCGGCACCAACACCACGCCTCCTGCGCCCGAGTCGGTGCAGGAGGCCGGCGAGGAGGCGGCTGGCCTTCTCGGCTTCAACTGACGCCGAGAAGGCAGACCGTCAGCGCGGCATCGCGGGGTCGCGCGGCAGCCCGAGCACCTGCTCGGCGACGGTGTTGCGCTGGATCTCCGCGGTGCCCGCGCCGATCGTCGACGCCCGCGTCCGCAGGAACCCGGAGAGCCAGCGCCCGCGCTCGACGGCGTGCGGCGACGTGCGCGAGACGAGGCCGGCGGGGCCGAGCAGGTCGACGGCGAACTCGTGGAGCTCCTGCTCGAAGGTCGTGATGAGCAGCCTCGACACCGACGAGGCCGGACCCGGCTCCCCCTTGCGCACGATGCTGTCGATGATGCGCTCGGCGTTGTAGCGGATGATGCGCGCCCGCGCGTCGAAGTCGGCGAGCCGGTCGCGCACGATCGGATCGGAGGCCCGGCCACGTGCGCGGGCGAGCTCGATCAGCTCGTCGACGACACGTCGGTAGAGCGCGGCCTGGTTCATGGATCCCGCGGCGCGCTCGTGCCCGAGACTCGTGCGCGCCAGCCGCCATCCGTCGTTCTCCTCGCCGATGCGATGGGACACCGGCACGCGCACGTCATCCAGGAAGACCTCGGCGAACGGGGAGCCTCCCGTCATGTCGCGCAGCAGTCGCACGTCCACACCCGGGGAGTCGAGGTCGATGATGAGGTAGGTGATGCCCTTCTGGCGGTCCTCGCGGCTCCCCGTGCGCACGAGCGTGAACATCACGTCGGCGCCAAACGCGCGCGAGGTCCACACCTTCTGCCCCGTGACCACGTACTCGTCGCCCTCGCGGCGCGCCGTCGTCGTCAGGCTCGGCAGGTCGGATCCCGCCCCCGGCTCCGAATAGCCCTGCACCCACACCGAGTCGCCGCGCAGCATCGCGGGCAGGAACCGCGCCTTCTGCTCCTCGGACGCGTACGTGATGATGGTCGGCGCCGCGATGCCGAGGCCCGTGCCGGGGGGGCTGGGCACGCGGGCGCGCGCGATCTCCTCGTGGTAGACCACCTGGTGCTCGAAGCTCAGGCCCATCCCGCCGTACTCGCGCGGCCAGCTCGGCCCGGCGAACCCGTTGTCGTAGAGCGTCGCCGCCCACGCCTTCTGGTGCGCGAGGGCCCCTGCCGGGTCCTTCGGGGCGCGCCCGGGGTGGTGGGCCGACAGGAACTCGCGGAGCCGACGACGGAACTCGTCCGCGGACTCGTCGCTCGTCGCGGGCGGCTGCGCGGTCGTCTGGGTCGACATGTCACACTCCGATCAGCTGGGCCAGGCGCGCACGGTGCTCGGCCGGCGTGCCGAGCAGCAGCTCCATCGACTTCGCGCGCCGCAGGTACAGGTGGGCGTCGTGCTCCCACGTGTATCCGATGCCGCCGTGGATCTGGATGTTCTCCTTCGCCGCGTTCGTGAACGCCGTCGAGCAGTACGCCTTGGCCACGGATGCCGCCTCCGGCGCGTCCGGCGCGCCCTGCGCGACGGCGGCGCTCGCGTAGGCGGCCGCCGACCGTCCGCTCTCGACATCGACGAGCATCTGCGCGCACTTGTGCTTGACGGCCTGGAAGGAGCCGATCGGACGCTCGAACTGCACGCGGGTCTTCGCGTAGTCGGTCGCCATCTCCAGGCAGCGCGCGGCGCCGCCGATCTGCTCCGCCGCGGCGGCCGCGTAGATCGCGACGAGCCCCTCCTCCAGCCACTCTCCGGCATCGCCGCCGTCGCCGATCGCGACGGCGGGCGTGCCGTCGAGCTCGAGGCGCGCGAGCTCCCGCGTCAGGTCGAGCCCTTCCAGCGACTCCCGCGACAGCCCGGCCGCATCCGCCTCCACGGCGAAGAGGCCGACACCGGCGTCCGTGCGCGCCACGACGAGGATCAGCTCGGCCGAGCATCCATCGAGCACGAACCACTTCGTCCCGTCGAGGACCCACGCGTCCCCGTCGGGACGGGCCGTCGTGGCGACATCCTCGACCGTCCACCGGCCGCTCTGCTCCGCGAAGGCGAGGGTCGCGCGCGTCGCGCCCTCGGCGATCGCGGGGAGCCACCGCTGCTTGGCCGCCTCATCGCGCGATGCGAGCAGCGTCTGCGCCGCGAGCGCGATCGTGGCGAAGTAGGGGGAGACGAACAGCGCGCGCCCCATCTCCTCCAGGACGATGCCGAGCTCGACGGCGCCGTAGCCTGCGCCGCCGTACTCCTCCGGGATGGGGATCGCGGTCAGCCCCAGCTCCTGCGCCGTCTGGCGCCACACCGCGGGGTCGCCGCAGGCCCCGCCCTCGTCGATCAGCGCGCGCACGGCGCCGCTCGCAGAGCGCTCCTGCATGAAGCGGCGCACGAGGCTGCGCAGCTCGTCCTGCTCTTCCGTGTACTGGTCGCCCATGTCATCAGACCGCGGGGGCCTGCACGTCCTCTCTGCTCGCTTGCGCCCCGTCCATGTCGGCGCGCACGAGGTCGAGCAGCTCGACCCTGCTGATCTTCATCGAGGGGGTGCGCGGCAGCCCGTCGACGATCGCGATGTGGGCGGGCACCTCGTACGGCAGCAGCGACTCCCGCGCCAGCGCGTCGAGCTCCGCCGCCGTGGGACGCGGAGCGCCGGGGACGACCTCGACGGCGGCGACCGGCACGCTTCCCAGTCGCGGGTGGGTCAGCGCCGCGACGCCCGCCGCGGCGACCGCCGGGTGCTTCTGCAGCACCGCCGCGACCTGTCCCGGATGGACCTTGAACCCGCCGCGGATGATCACGTCGTCGGCGCGCCCGTCGATGAACAGGAAGCCGTCCTCGTCGATGCGGGCCAGGTCGCTCGTGCGCACCCACTCGTCCGCTCCGCGCACCGACTGCGCCGCGCGCACCTCGAGGATGCCCGGCTCGCCGGGTGCGCGGACCTCGTCCGTGTCGGGGTCGACGATGCGCAGCTCGACTCCGCGCATCGCACGCCCGGTGCTTCCCACCTTGCGGTCCCACCACTCGCGGTGGAGGTCGTAGGTCCACGCCGCGACGGCTCCCGCGAACTCGGTCGCGCCGTAGGTCGTGAGGACCCGGATGCCGTACTTGTCGAGCATCGCGCCCACGAGCTCGGGCGGGCAGGGCGCGGTGCCGCTCGTGACCGCCTTCAGGCTCGCGAGCCGCTCGGGCGGGACGTCCGCCTCCAGGATGGCGCGGATGACGGCCGGCACGGCCGAGCTCGTGCGGGGTCGATGCGTCTCGATCGCCTCGAGCCAGGGCCCGAGCGAGAACCGCGGCAGCAGCGCGATCCGGCGGCCCGCGTACAGCGGCGCGACACTGCCCCACATGCCGCTGATGTGCACGAGAGGGGTGTAGACGACACTCGTGCCGCTGCGCAGGAGCCGGTCAGGAGCGGGCGCCGGCCCGCCCGCGTTGAGCGACTTCTCCAGCTGGACCGGGCCGATCCGCACACGCTTGGGCGGCCCCGTGGTGCCCGACGTGAGCATCTCGAGCACGGTGCCCTCTGCCGAGACCTCGTCGGTCGCAACGGCGCCACCGGCTCGCGCGACGGTGAGGTCGGCGCGCAGCTCGACCACGACGCCGCACTCTTCGACCGCCGCCCGCACTCCGGGCCTGGCGAGCGACTCCGGGGAGGCGATGACCGCCGGCAGGCGGCAGGCGCGCACATCGGAGATCAGGCGGTCGTCGGGCTGCAACGGGCTGAGCGAGACGATGGTGCGCCCCGAGGCGATCAGCGCGACGACCGTGCCGACGTGCTCCGGGCGGTTCTCCAGGATCACGCCGATGCGAGACGACTCGCCGAGGCCCTCCGCGTCGAGCAGCGCGTCGAGCTCGCGGGCGAGCCGGGCGAGGTCGCCCCACGTGGTCCACTCGCCCGCGAAGTGGATCGCGTGGGCGTCCGCGGGCCCGTGGCGTAGCAGCTGGCCCAGTCGCCCTCTCGCCGTCACTGTGCACTCCTCCATCGGTCAACTCTATAAAGAGTATAAACAGTTAATCAAAAGAAGTCCCGCTTCGTCGTGGCATCGAGCCGGTCGCGGAGGCGGGCCGTCGCGTTCCGATCATCCGATGCGCGCGCTGCGTCGGCCGGTCCACAGCAGCAGCATCGCGACGGCGGTCGTGACGACCGTCATGATCACCCCCAGCGCGGCGATCGTGGAGAAGGTGCCGTTGTACCAGAGGTCGAGCATGATGAACCCGACGACGGGGGTGCGGCCTCCGGCGAGCAGCGCCGAGCCGGTGACCTCGCTCATGATGAGCACGAACAGGACGATCGCCCCGCCCGCCAGCCCCGGCAGCATGAGCGGCAGCGTGATCCGCACGAGAGTGCGCATCGGGCCCGCGCCGCTGATGAGCGACGCCTCGCCGAGCTCGCGGGAGATCTGCGCGTAGGACGACGAGGCGGACACGTACGCCTGCGGGATGAAGAAGATGAAGAACGCCAGGAACAGGATCGCCAGGCTCGTGCCGAACCGGAACGGCGGCCCCGAGAACGCGACCAGGATGGCGATGGCGATCACCAGGTGCGACAGCCCCGCCGGCGCCTTCGCGAGGGTGTCGAGCACCCGCGCCATCCAGCCGCCGCGCTGGGCGACGAAGATCGCGAACATCGTCGCGACGACGAGCGTCATGAGGCCGCCCGCGACGGCGAGCACGACGCTGTTGCGCAACGCCTCGATCGTGAGCGGGTTCTCGGAGAGCACGACGACGTAGCTGTCGAGGTTCAGCCCGCTGAGGTCGAACACGGGCGCCCAGTACCCGCGCAGCGAGATGTAGACGAGCCCGAGGAGCGGGATGACCGACGTGAGGGCGACGAACACCAGCATGACCGCGCGCGCGACCCATCTGCCCCAGCCGAGGTCGACCGTCGCCGTGCCGACTCCCTTTCCGCCGATCGTGGCGTGCTCTGCGCGCGCGACGACGCGGCGCTGGACCGCCGAGACGATGAGCACGGCCGCCAGGAGGAAGGCGCTCAGCGCGACCGCCTCGGCGGTCTTCGGCGGGAACCCCTGCGTCAGGAGGTTGTAGATCCGCACCGCGAGCACGTCGAGCCGCGCCCCCGCCCCGATGATGACGCCGATCGAGAACGTGGCCAGACCCACGGCGATGCTCAGCAGCAGTCCGCCGGCGATCGCGGGGCGGATCGCCGGGATCGTGACCTTGAACAGCGTGCGGAAGGGACCCACGCCGGCCACGCGCGACGCCTCCTCGAGCGCGGGGTCAAGCCGGGAGAGGGCCGCCGAGACGGGCAGATAGACGAACGGCACGACGTTGAGCGTGTAGAGGAAGATCATCCCCCACACCGTGTAGATGTCGAGCGGGCCCGTCTCCGGGGTGATCCCGAGGGGCGCGATCAGGTTTCTGATGATGACGTTGAGGATGCCGGCGCGATCGGCCGCGAGGAACACCCATCCGATCGTGCTGGCGAGCGTCGGCACGAGCAGCGGGATGAGCGGCAGGAACGCCGCGACGAAGCCGAGCCGGGCGTTGGTGCGCTCGTTCAGCCACGCGAACCCCACCGCCAGAACGACGGACAGCACGGTCGACACGCCCACCACGATCGCCGTGTCGAGGAAGACCTTCGCCGTCCCTGGCAGCGACAGCGCCGACACGAACGGGGTGAGGGGATTGCCGTCACCGTCGGCGAGGATCTCCGCCACGAGGCTCGCCAGCGCGAACAGCAGCGAGGTCGCGAACACGACCGCCAGGGCGATCGTGACCCCCTCCAGCACGGTCGGGCGCCGCAGGAGGCGGCGGGAGACCGGCGGCGTGCGGACCGTCCCCGTGCCGAGTGTCACGCTTGCCCCTCTTCCGCGAACACGCGAAGGTCGGATGCCGCGACCGTGAGCCGGATCGCCGCGCCGCGCGCATCCGATCTCGGGCTCGTCGTCGTGGCGCGCACCTCGGTCCCGTCGCGCAGCGACACGATCGTCTCTCCGTAGGCCCCGAGGTAGCGCGAGAGCAGCTGCTCGCCGTCGAGGACGAGCCCGTCGCCCGCCGACCCCTCCGCGGCGTCCGCGAACACCGTGCGCTCGGGGCGCCAGATGAGGTGCACGCGGTCGCCCACGACCGGCTGCCTGCCCGCCGCCGGCGCCGGGACGGTCGCTCGGTCCAGCACGCCCGCCAGAGACACCGTCAGCGTGGCGTCATCGCGCCCGACCACGTCCGCCGTGAGCTCGTTGGCCGTGCCGATGAACTTCGCGACATAGCGGGATGCCGGCCTGTCGTAGATCGCCTCCGGGACGTCGAGCTGGGCGATCCTCCCGTCGCGCAGCACGGCGATGCGGTCGGCCAGCTCCATCGCCTCGACCTGGTCGTGGGTCACGTAGACGGCGGTGAAGCCGATGCGGCGCTGCATCTCCAGCAGGTGGAGGCGCAGCTCCTCGCGCACCTTCGCGTCGACGTTCGACAGCGGCTCGTCGAAGAGCACCAGGCTGGGCTCCGCGACGAGGGCGCGCGCGAGCGAGACGCGCTGCTGCTGGCCTCCGCTGAGCCGTCCGGGAACCTGCTCGGCGACCTCCGCGACGCCGACGAGCTCGAGCACGCGCCGCACACGCTCCTTCTGCTCCGCCTTGGGCACGTGCGCGGCCTCGAGCGGATAGGCGACGTTGCGCGCGACGGTCAGGTGGGGCCACAGCGCGTAGGACTGGAAGATCATGCCGAGGCCGCGCCGCTCCGGCGGCACCATGACGGACTTGCCGCTTCCGCGCGCGAAGACCCGCTTGCCGAGCAGGTCGATCTCCCCTCTGTCGGGCACCTCCAGTCCCGCGATGCAGCGCAGAAGCGTCGTCTTGCCGCATCCGCTGGGACCGAGCAGCACGAGGAACTCGCCGCGCTCGATGGACAGGTCGATGTCGTCGATCGGCGTCACGGTCGTCCCGTTCGCCCGTGCGAACGACTTGAGCAGCCGGCTCACCTGCACGGCCGGCTCCGCCCTCCCCCGATCCGGCGTGCTCGCCGAGGTCACTGTGCTCTGGCGGATGCTGTCTGTCACTCCCGCTCTCCTTCGATCGGGTTCCGCGACACGCGGGGGAAGAGTCTAACTAATCTTACTGATCTGAACGAGATCAGGCTACATGCCGTGGACTACTGTGGCGCCATGGCCCCTCCGACGATCGAGCCGCCCGAGCCGGGCCTGCGCGAACGCAAGCGGCGGGCCACCCGGCGGGCGATCCAGGTCGCCGCCATCGAGGCCGTCGAGGAGCACGGCCTGACCGGCGCGACGATCGAGGTCATCTGCCGCCGCGCGGACGTGTCCCCCCGCACGTTCTTCAACCACTTCCCCGCCAAGGAGGCGGCGCTGCTCGGACAGGAGTGGCTCCCCCTCCGGCGCGACGAGGTCGACGCGTTCGTCCAGGCGCGCGGTCCGGTCCTGGAGGACCTCGGCCGCCTGCTGCTGACGGTCGTGAACGTCGACGGCCTCGACCGCGAGCTCGTCCGCCGCAGGATCCGGCTCGCCGAACGGCACGCGGCGCTCGCGGGCAGCCGCGTGCGCTGGATCGCCGAGCTGGAGTCCGACGTGCGCGAGGCGATCCTGGCGAGGACGGACGCGGAGCATCCGGATGCCTCGGCGTCGCTGCGCGCGCGAGCCGCGACGCTCCTCGCAGCCGCCTCCGTCAGCGCCTTCCGGTCGGCCTGGGCGTGGTGGGCCTCGCACGGAGACGACGCGTCGCTCAGTGCCGACATCTCACTCGCCTTCTCGCTGCTCGCGGCCCCCGCCGAGACCCTCGGCTCGCCCGCCGGTCCCGGCGATCCGGTCGTCAGCTGAACCCGAGCAGGGACAGGATGTCCGGCAGCTCGTCCTGCACCTGGGTCGGCTCCGGCGCGAGCGTGAGGTCGTCGGGGAGCGGAATCGTGTCGGGCAGGTCGCCCAGCGGCGAGGCCAGTCGCTCGATGCCCTGCACGAGGTTCTGGCCCTCCTCGCTCATGAACCACTTGAAGAACAGCAGCCCCGCGTTGGGGTGGTCGGAGTTCGCCGTCTGCATGCAGAAGTTGAAGAACACCGGCGACGGGTCGGTGGGGAACCACATCTTGATCGGCTGGCCGGCCTCGATCGCGGGCTCGAAGAGCGATGCGATGCCGAACAGCAGCACGCCGCTCTGCCCCGCCACCAGCTGCTCGGTTCCGACGAGAGAGCTCGCGACCGGATCGTAGTCCTGGTCGCCCAGCGTCGTGATGAAGTCCTCGCCGAGCTGTGAGGAGTTGTACATCGACGACCAGGTGTTCGCCCATGCCGCAGAGTTCCGAGGGTCGGCGATCATGATGTGACCGCTCAGCGAGGGGTCCAGCAGGTCGTCCCACGAGTCGATGACGACGTCGTCGCCGAGCACGTCGGTGTTGTACCCGACGACGGGGACGCCCACGGTGCATTCGATCGCCGCCTCGCCGTCCACGAACTTCTCGTCGAGACCGGGGAAGTCGCTCGCCGACACCGGCAGCGTGTACCCCTCTTCGCTCAGGTACGTCGCCAGCGCCTGATCGGTCGTGAGCACCCAGTCGGCGTCGATGCGGCCGTCGGTCCTCACGTCCGAGTCGATCCGCTGCGCGAGGTCGGCGCTGGAGAAGCGCTCCTCGATGACCACCTCGATGCCGTACTTCTCCTGGAACGCCTCCTTGACGGCGGCGATCGAGTCATCCCGCCAGCCCGTGTAGACGACGACCTGGCCCTCCTCCTGAGCGAGCTTGACGAGCTCCTCGTCGCTGGCCGCCGTGGACGCGCCGGTCGACTCCGGTGTCGGCGTCGACGAGCAGCCCGCCAACGCCACGATGAACGCTCCCGCAATCGCGGCAGCCACGCTTCTGCGCATCTCTGTCTCCTCCGTCGCCGTTGAGTTCGGTGCAGCGCTCGGCCGAGCAGGCTCGAGCGGAATAGTACTGAGCTTACCTAACTAACTGATTTATTCGATAACAGGACGATCACGATGCCGTCATGCGGGCATGAAGCGCCCGCCGTCGACGACGATGACCTGACCCGTGACGAAGCGGGCGTCGTCGCTGGCGAAGTAGACCGCGACCCCCGCCATGTCCGCCGGCTGCAGCGCACCCTTGATCGGCTGCTGCGCGACGATGCGCGCGAGGTGCTCCGGCTCCATCTCGCGCACGAGCACGTCGGTGTGCGTCGGCCCCGGCGCGATCGCGTTGACGGTGACCCCCCAGTGCCCGAGCTGGCCGGCCGCGAACTTCGTCAGACCGACGATGCCGTGCTTGGCCAGCGAGTAGGCGAAGCCGCGGCGGCCGGGGAAGACGTTCTCGTCGGGAGCGGGATTGACGTGGTTGAAGGCGGCCGTCGACGCGACGTTGACGACCCGGCCGTGCGCGCTCGCCACCAGATGCGGCGCGGCCGCCCGCGTCACGAGCCACGCGCTCAGCATGTTCACCTCGATCATGCGCCGCAGGTACTCCAGCGACGGGTCGTACGGCGTCGTCGTGCCCACCACGATCGCGGCGTTGTTGACCACGATGTCGAGTCCGCCCAGGCGCACTGCGGCCTCCTCGACCGCCGCGCCCGCCGCCGCCTCGTCCGCGACGTCGGCAGGAAGGGCGAACACGACACCCGCGCCGGACAGCTCGGCCGCCGTGCGCGCGGCGACCTCCGCGTCGAGGTCGACGATGGCGACGTCCGCGCCCTCGGCGAGGAAGCGCTCGACGTAGGCGCGACCGATCCCGCGCGCGCCGCCCGTCACGATCGCTTTGCGTCCGCGCAGCCGGCCGCCCGCATCCTTGTCTTGCATGAATATTAATAATAGTGCAATCTTTCAGTGATCTAAGGACGGCGCAACAAATGGCGAGAACTCACAAGCACTCCTCGACGCCGCGGTCGGCCCACGACGTGATCGTCGTCGGCGCGGGGATCGGCGGCCTCTACGCCCTCTACGAGTTGCGCCGCCGCGGCCTCGACGTCGTCGTGCTGGAGGCCGGCGAGGGCGTCGGCGGCACGTGGTACTGGAACCGCTACCCCGGCGCGCGGGTCGATGTGTACTCGCTCTCGTACTCCTACTCCTTCTCCCCCGAGCTCGACCAGGAGTGGGAGTGGAAGGAGTACTTCGCCGCCCAGCCCGAGCTCGAGGCGTACCTCAACCACGTCGCCGACCGCTTCGGGCTGCGCAGCGACATCCTCCTCGGCAGACGCGTGACAACCGCGCGCTGGGACGAGGGCGCCCGGAGATGGACGGTCGCCGACGACACCGGCGAGCGGTTCACCAGCCGCTTCGTGATCTGGGCGACGGGGAGCTACTCCAGGCCCAAGACACCCGACATCCCGGGGCTCGACGACTTCGCGGGGGAGCTCTACCACACCCCGACATGGCCCCGCGAGCCGGTCTCGTTCGCCGACAAGAGGGTGGGCGTCGTCGGGACGGGAGCGACCGGGATGCAGGTCGTCACGGCGCTCTCGAAAGAGCCCCTCGCGCACCTGACGGTCTTCCAGCGCACGCCCGAGTACGTCGTGCCGGCGGGGGCGCTTCAGGTCGACCCTGAGCACGTGGACCGGATCAGGCGGGACTACCCCGCCTTCCGCGAAGCCGCGCGCCGGGCGCCCGGCGGCGTCGTCTACGACCACTTCGAGCGCACCGACGTCGGGGCGATGGACGACGACGAGTTCGAGGCGTTCATGCGCGCGGCATCCGACCACCCGCTGGGGTTCTACCCGCTCTCCGGGATCAAGGACCTCCTCACCGACCGCCGGGTCAACGACCGGGTGGCCGAGTTCATCCGCAGCGAGATCCGCCGCCGCGTGACCGATCCCGCGACGGCGGACAAGCTCACGCCCCGCGGCTACCACCTCGGCTCACGGCGCATCATCGGCGAACGCGGCTATCTGGAGATCTTCAACCGGTCCGACGTCACGCTGGTCGACGTCCGCGCGGACCCGATCGAGCGCGTGACGCCGCACGGCGTCCGCACGGCATCCGACGAGCACCCCCTCGACATGCTCATCCTCGCGACGGGCTTCGACAGCGGGACGGGAGCCCTGTCGCTCATCGACATCCGAGGCGAAGCCCAGACCCTCGCACACGAGTGGCGGGAGGGATACCGGGCGTACCTCGGGATCGCGACCTCCGGATTCCCGAACTCGTTCATGGTGTGGGGGCCGGGCAGTCCGTCGATCCGCTCGCAGGGGTTCATCGCGGTCGAGCAGCAGGTGGACTGGCTCGCCGACCTGCTCGACGCCGCGCGCGAGGGCGCCGTCACCCGCATCGAGTCGACGCCCGAGGCCGATGCCGCATGGTCGGAGCACACCGAGCGCATGGTCCGGGCGAGCCTGCTCGGGGAGGACGACGCGCAGTACTACGGCTCCAACGTGCCCGGAAAGCCGCGACGCTACCTCGCCTACTCGGGCGGCACGTACGTCTACGGACGGCTGCTGGAGCGCGTTCGCGACGCCGGGTACGAGGGGTTCGAGCTCACGCGGGCGGACGGCACGTCGGCGACGTCGTCGCGCGCGTGGTCGGGCCCGCCTCGGGACGGGAGCCTGCAGTTCCGGCTGGGCAACACCGCGATCTAGACCTCTTCCTCCACGCTGGTGGCGACCGGCGCCTGCCCCGGCTCGGGATCGGGCGCGGCGATCTCGGCCAGGCGCGTCGGCCGGCCGATGAGGAGATGCCAGAGCAGGCCGAGGAGGAAGGCGACCGTCCCCGCGCCCGCGGCGAGCCAGATCGCCGCGCGGGGGCCCGCCGCATTCGTCGTCCAGCCGATCGCGAGCGCGCCGAGCGGGGTGCCGCCGAACACGAGGGCCATGTAGATCGCGATCACGCGACCGCGCAGGTGCACAGCGGTCGCGGACTGGATGTAGCCGTTCGCCGTGGTCATCGCCGTGGTGACCGCGAAGCCGACGAAGACGGCGACCGTGCCGTAGGCCCACATGTCGGGCATGAACGACGAGACCGCCTGCGCCACCGCGAACAGCAGCGCCGCCGCGATCGCGACGCCGACACGGGCCCGGCGGCGTGCCGAGAGCAGGGCGCCGGTGAGCGATCCGATCCCGAGCATCGACACGATGATGCCGAACGCGTTCGCCTCCTGCCCGAACTCGCGCGCCATCGTCGAGGCGTAGATCGGGAAGTTCACCCCGAACGCGGTGAGCAGGACCGCCATGAGCGTGAGCACGACGAGGTCGCTACGCGTGGACATGTAGCGGAAGCCGTCGGCGAACCCGGTCGCCCGCGTGATCCGCGCGCGGGGCACGAGCTCGCGGGTGCGGATGAGGGCGAGGGCGAGCGTCATGTTGAAGAAGCTGAATGCGTTGAGCACGATCGACCAGCCGGTGCCGATCGCCAGCAGGAGCCACCCGGCGATCGCGGGGCCCATCAGACGGGCCCCGTTGAACGATGCGGAGTTGAGCGAGACGGCGTTCGAGGTGAGCTCGTCGTCGACCAGGTTGGAGACGAACGCGTTCCTCATCGGCGACTCGAAGGCGATCGCGACGCCCATGCCGAGCACGAGCGCGTACAGGAGCGGGAGGGTCAGCGCCCCGAGCAGCAGGAGCACCCCGATCGCGAGAGAGAGGATGCCGAGGATGCCGTTGAGCAGCAGGAGCGCCCGCCGCCGGTCGACACGGTCGGCGACCCAGCCGGTGATCGGAACGAGCAGCAGCGGCGGGAGGTACTGCATCGCGACCAGGACGCCCACCGCCGCCGCGTCGTCGTCGGTGAGCTGGGTGAGCACCAGCCAGGTGAGGGCGGTGGTCTGCAGCCAGGTGCCGAGGTTCGAGACCAGGGCGCCGCTGAACCAGATGCGGTAGTTGCGGATCCGCATCGACCGCCACACGGTCAGCGCCTCGAGATCTCGAGCATGAGCGTCGCCGCGCGCGCGATCGCCGCGAGATCGGTCGGGGCCAGATCCACGAGCTGCGACTCGAGCCATTCGTTGCGGCGGCGGCGGGTCGCCTCGATGAGCTCCACGCCGCGCTGCGTGGCCTCCACCAAGACCCGGCGCCTGTCGTCGGGGTCGCCGAGCCGGCGCACGTAGCCCGCCGCTTCGAGGAGGTTGACCGTGCGGTTCATGGTCGGGGCGGTGACGCCCTGGTACTCGGCGAGCGCTCCGATGGTCCTCGGCTCGCCGACCCGGATCAGGTGGCCCACGACGGTGTGCTGCGGATCCGACAGTCCGTCGCGGTCGCGCTCGGACTGCAGCCGGCGGCTCAGGCGGAACGAGGCGAGACGCAGCTCCGCGACGATCTCATGAAGGTCCTCGTCAGCTCGAGCCACAATTCGTTAGCCTAGCTCATGAAAATGCGGGCCCTGCGGGACGACCGCTACCACTTCAGCAGCGCCTTCACGGCGGGGACGTCCTGCGTCAGCTCGTCCGGCGTCGGGAGCCTCGTCAGCTGCGCGGGCTGCGGATACGTGTTCGGGATGCCCGGGAGCACCGCCGCCTGCCCCGCCGCGCTGTTGGAGATCTCCTGTCCTTGTGGACTGAGCATCCACTTCAGGAACAGCTTCGCCGCGTTCGGGTGCTCCGCGCCCGACGGGAGGAAGGCATTGGTGAGGTGCAGCGGCGCCGGGTCCTCGGGGAACCAGAACTCGATCGGCGCGCCCTCGGCGGCAGCGTCGTCGAACTGCACCGGCACCCCGAACAGGAGCACGGCGCCCTGAGCGGCGACGAGCTGCTCGACACCGACGAGCGAGCTCGCGACAGGCTGGAAGCCGGCCGACCCCAGTTCGGAGACGAAATCCTCGCCGAGGTCGCTGCGCAGGATCTCCGACCACGCGTTGCCCCACGCCGCAGACCCCTCCGGGTCGGCGATCATGACGAGGCCGTCCAGCTCGGGCTGCAGCAGGTCGTCCCACGAGTCGATCGGGTCGGCGCCGACGCGGTCGAGCACCGCGGTGTTGTACCCGATCGCGTGGACGCCGATGGAGATGGCGACGGCGTTCGTACCGACCTGGAACGCCTCGTCGACTCCCGGGAACTCGGTCGTCGACACCGGCTCGCTCAGCCCCTCTTCGGCGAGATAGTCGAGCAGCGCGGTGTCGGAGGCCGTGGCCCAGTCTGCCTGGATGCGGCCGGTCGACCTCACGTCGGCGTCGATGCGCTGGGCAAGCTCGGAGGTCGACATCCGGGGCTCCATGGTGACCGTGATGCCCGGGTACGCCTCCTCGAAGCCCTCCTTGATGGCGGCCGCGGCGGCGTCGAGGTAGCCGTGGTAGACCACGACCTCGCCCTCCGACATGGCCGCGGCGACCAGGTCCCCCGAAACGGTGGCCGTCACCTCGCCGGACGAGCCCTGGCAGCCCGCGAGGGCGAGCACGACGGCACCCGCCCATGCCGTGAGCAGGATGGTGCGACGCATGAGAACTCCCTTGTTCCTCGTGGCGACGACTCGGGCCTCGGCGGGGATCCGCGCAACGCGCGAGCCTTTATTAGTTCGCCTAGCTAAGTTATACTCACGAGACAGACTCCCACCGTCCGGTGGCGCGTGTCAACCGGCCGCGGTGCCATACGCTGCCTGTGGGAGCGGCCGCACACTTCGAGACAGGGACGTCGGATGAGGCTCATCGTCGCCGGGATGAAGGACGGGCGATCGGCCCTGCTTCAGGAGATCCCGATCGCGCACCCGGGAACCGCGATGTCGACCGTCCAGGTGCTGAACCTCGACACCACGCAGCCCGGCATGCGGGCGGCGGGCGTCGGAGAGTACCGGGACTACGGCATCCCGGTGGGCGGCGTCCACTGGCTGCACGCCCGGTTCGCCCCGAACGAGCGGCGGCCCGCGCACTACACGAACACGCTCGACTGCCACACGATCGTCGAAGGCTGGATCGAGCTCGTCCTCGACGACGGCGCCCACCGGCTGGAGCCCGGCGACGGCGCCATCTGCCGGGGCGTCGACCACGGGTGGCGGGTCGGCCCGGAGGGCTGCATCGTCTCGATGATGCTCTTCGGGATCCCCGGACCCGTCAGCGCAGGCTAGTCCCTGTCGCGCGTGCTCAGCGACGCCCGGGCGACCCCCTGCAGCGGGTCGTAGGACTTCTTGAGCGCGTTCCAGATCAGCCAGAGCACCTCGTCGATGTCGTCGATCACCGCACCGTGCGCGGGAGCGACGAGCGTCGGCGGATGCTGCTTCAGGATCTCCTGGAAACGGTTCAGGAAGAGGTCGAGCGGCACGAAGTGCGTCCAGTACAGGGCGGCCTTCGTGATCCAGACCACCTGCTCCTCGGCGGGCGGCTTGCCGAGCTCGCTGGCCAGCAGGGCGCACTCCCCCTCGAGGTGGGTGGGCCGATCGTCGTCGTCGATCGGCGCCTGGTGCGAGTAGGCGAAGCTGTCCGCGACGAACATCGTCCGTGTCGTCGTCTCGAATCCCCATTGCGTGTTGACGAGGTCTTTGATGAGCCCCTCCACGAACACGAACCGGTGCGAGCCGAGATCGAGCGCCTCGCCCGGCGCCTTGCGCAGGAGCCGGTCGACGTGGTCGGGGAAGTACACGCCGTAGTCGCGCACGTCGCCGACGATCTGCGCGTTCGGGTACTTCTTGAGCAGTTGGAGGGTGTTGCCGAAGTGGGCCACCTCCGGGTGCGACGGGATGATGTAGTCGATCGGGCGGTCGCCGAGGATGTCGTCGAGGCTCTTGTCCACACGCGTCCACTGGCTCGGATTGGCGGTGTCCCAGATCAGGGCCTTCTCGGAGCCCTTCACGACGTACGGCGAGGTGTGCACATGGGTCATGACGCCGGAGACGGGCACCGCGAGGCACTCCGTGATCCACCACACGCCGGGCGCGATCTCGCGCGGCGGCGCCGCGAAGATGGTGTCCTTCTCGTCGGAGCTCGCGTCAACCATTGACGTCCTCCAGGATCGGGGCCTCGTCGAGGATGCCCAACAGCATGTCGAGGTGACCGGCGATGACGTCCTTGCCGACCAGGATCCGGCCGCGATCGGGGGCGACGATCTCGACGTCGTGGGTCTCGAAGAAGGCGCGCACGTCGGCCGCGATCGCCGCCTTCTCGGCGTACGGCATCCACCAGAGGTTGGCGTACAGGTGGGCCCGCACGTCATCGACCGTGGTCGGGTCGTCGTCACCGGAGGAGAGGATCGGGCGGTACTCGTCGTCGGGGCTCGAAGCGTGGGTGAACGAGTCCGAGGTGAACACCGCCTTCGTCGCGGCGTCGTACGCCCAGAAGGTGGACAGGATGCGCAGCGCGGGCCGATAGATCTCCAGGCCCGAGTCCTCGGGGCTGCGGCGCACCCCCATCGGCTCGGCGCTCCTGTCCTCGTCGGGGCGCACCTCGTCGAACTGGTCGAACGGGTTGCGGTTGCCTCCGGTGAAGACCTCGCGCACCCGGTATGCCTTGATGAGCGGCGCCATGTTGCCGATGCAGTCCATCTGCGAGCGCGAGATGAAGACGCGCACGCCCGAGCCCTCGGGAAGCAGCTCCCGCATGCCCCGCATGAAGCCCGCCTCGACCGCCGGCACGCCCGGGTCGATGACGATCGGTTCCTCGCGAGTGAGGACGTAGGCGTTGAGCGGCTGATAGCCGGGGGCGACGGGCGCCCAGCTGACGCGGCCGTCGAGCGGGATGTTCCCGCCTGCCGCGTACAACGCGCCGGCGACCAGCTCGACCGGCGGGGAGGCGGTCATGCTGACTCCTTCGTTCGCCTAACTAATGACCTGGAGAGATCGTGCCACGACGCCGGGCCGGTGTCAATCGGGCTCCGCCGCGCGGCCTACGACGAGGGGCCCGCGGACCCTGCGGGCGCCGGCCAAGGCCGCGGCGCGATGTCGCTGAGCTCGACGTCGAGCACCTCGGCGAGTGCGATCAGCGTGAACAGCTGCGGGTTCAGCGGAGTCCCAGGCTTGGACTCGCCTCGCTCGAACTTCTGATAGGTGTACCCGGAGATGCCCACGAGGTACGCCAATCTGCCCTGGCTGAGGCCACGGCGCAGACGGAACCGTCGCAGATTCACTCCGACGGCGCGCGCGAACTCCTCACGCGTGGGGCGGTGCTGCGCATCGTCGGCCTGCATCCCTCCATCCTTCCAGCACCTTCCCCGCGGCCAGAATCCCGCTGCGAGAGGCGCACAAAGGCGACCGGGCCCGAGGCTCGCCTGCGATGGGCCTGGCCAGCGGTCCCGGGAGACGACAACATAGCCAGCATGATCGATTCGACAAGCCCCGCGGGCAGACCCCCGTGGCAACGGACCGCGTGCCCATCGTGGTGCACGAGCGAGCACCGCGACGACGACCACCCCGACGACCGTGTGCACCGCAGCAGCAGCATGAGCGAGCACATCGCCACCCGCCGCCCGCAGTACAGCGGAACCTCGGTGGTCGCAGACGTCCAAGAGCTCGACCTCGAGGTCGGGCTCAAGCAGATCGACGGATCGGATCGGGTCTGGCTCTACATCGGAGCGGGCCCGGGACGCGAGCTCGAGCTCGACGCCGCCCACGCGCGCAACCTCGTCGACCTCATCCGCGCGGCGGCGGACCAGGCCCGAACGTGATCGCGCCGGCCTTGGCCAGGTCCGGCGTCCCGTCACCGCCAACGGAACACCCGCGCGGCCGTCCCTCCCATCACGGCGTCGCGCTCTCGAGGGGTCAGCGGCAGGTCGCGCCGGAGCACGTCGACGAGCTCGTCGACCGACGCGAGCTGCTGCGTCACCGTCCAATCGGTCCCCCACATGCAGCGATCGGGACCGAACGCGTCGATGAGCCTCGACATCGGGTCCCACACGTCCGCGAACGGAGGGCCGCTACGCGAGAGCCGAGCGATGTTCGCGACCTTCAGAGCGAGGTTGCCGTAGCGCGCGAGCGCGAGCACGTCCGGCAGATCCGCGAGCGGATCCTGTTCGTCGCCCATGCCGAGGCCCAGGTGATCGAGAACGAAGCGCGCCTCCGGATAGGCGCGCACGAGCCCGTCGACGACGTGGGGGCGGCCCGGACTGAGGAGGCACAGCACGAGCCCCGTGCGCGCCGCGGTCTGAGCGACGCGGTGCGCGCCGGCGCCGGCGAGCGAGATGTCCTGGTCTCCCAGCCCCACCAGGCGAAGCCCCACTGCGCCGGGCGTCGCCACCCACCGCTCCAGCTTCTCCTCCAGGTCCGCGCTGCGCACGTCGAAGGGCGCCACGAGGCGGAACCGGTCGGGATGACGCAGGTGCCCCTGGACGGCGTAGCTCGGATCATCTCCGTACGCACCCCACGCTGAGACGAGAATCGATCCGCCCACACCCAATCGGTCCATCGTCGCCACGACGCCCTCGATCGTGACGTCGGCGCGGCCGAGTCTCGGCATCGGCTCCTCATAGACGTGCACATGCGCGTCGATCAGCATGTGGAACAACGCTCTCCAGTTGTGCTGCCGGCGGAGTGCACACCCTCGTCCACCTGCGAGATATCGCCATTGACCATACAGGTATTATGCATACTAGTATGGTGTCGATCAGATTCGGCGCCTCTGCCGAACGAGTGCTCAACGAGGAGGACGATCACATGGCAAGACGCCTGCTACACGCGGCCGCAGCCGCAGCCGCGCTGGGAATGCTCGTCGCCTGCAGCGCCGGCGAGCCGACCCCCGAGGCGACCAGCGGCGATGATCTCGTCGCCGCGGCACTCGCGGAGGGAGAGGTCGTCGTCTACTCGGGGCAGCTCGACCCCACGAACGAGGCCATCAAGGCAGGCTTCGAGGCGGCGTACCCCGGCATCACCGTACGCATGGCGGAGCGGATGTCGACCGCTGCCACGGCGCAACGGATCGACGCGGACGTGCGCACCGACGGGCACATCGGCGCCGACATCATCATCGCGATCTCCGACCAGGCGCTGGTCACCTATCTCGCGGACGAGGAGCTGACCCGCCCGGTCTCGGCGAGCGAGTTCGGCGTCGACGAGCAGTTCCAGTACGGCCCCAACGCCGTCGCCCAGGCTGTCACGGCGCCCGTCGTCGGTTACAACACGGAGGTGCTGGAGGCCGCGGGCGCCGATCCGATCACGTCGTGGGACGATCTGCTGCAGCCGGAGCTCGATGGCCTCATCCAGATCGCGGACCCGGAGGGATCCGCGACGTGGGCCGGCACCTGGTCGATCATCTACAACGACACGACGCTCGGAGAGGACTTCATCGCGGGCCTCGCCGCGACCGGCTATCAGCCCGTCGCGAGCGCGACGGTCGGGACGGAGCAGCTCGTCGCCAAGCAGGCCGGAGTCCTGCTGTTCACGGTACCCTCGCAGCTGCAGGCGGCAAAGGACGCCGGGAACCCGATCGAGATGTGGTTCCCCGAGGACCCCGCGCCCGCGACGCAGAACTACAACGTGCTTCCCTCGGGCTCGGACCACCCCAATGCCGGACGACTGCTCATGCAATGGCTCTATTCGACCGATGGGCAGAGCACCAACGTGCTGCAGGGCGCCGTGCCGGTCATCCCCGACGTCCCAGGAGCCCTCCCGCTGCCCGACGACTTCCAGGGACCGCCCGCGCCGTACAAGGTGCAGCAGGACCTTCCGGTCATCCTGCAGCTGCTGGACTGGACCTGACGCGAAGCGGCCAAGGGAAACCGGTCCGACGCCCGCTCACGCGGACCCCGACACCACCGCGATCCGCGTGCCGTGAGACGAGCCGATCCAGTACTCGCCGCCCGCGTCGACCGCGGTCGTGGCGACCAGCTCGCTGCCCGCATGCCATGCCACCGTCTCGCATTCGAGCGTGTCGGGATCGATCGCGACGACCCCGAAGGGATAGCCGCGGTCGGTGCGCGCGGGATCGGCGAACTCCGCGAGCATCGTCTCGATGTCGGTGTCCTGCCCGGTCAGCAGAAGGCGCCCGTCGCGCCCCCAGGTGAGGTTGTCGCCCATGAACGGAGTGCGGATCGTGCGGCGGTCGCCGTGCGGATCGTCGCGGCGGATGCGGACCAGCTCCCTGCGCGCCGTCAGCGAGACGTAGTAGTACCGCCCGTCCGGCGAGACCTCGATGCCGTTCGGGAGGTTGAGGTCGGTTCCCTCGGCGATCCGCCACGGCAGGTCTGTGCCGCGCCACTCGATCACGTTCCCGGTCGGGCCGCCCTCGAGCAGGCGGGGACGGAAGTCGTCTCCCGCGAAGCGCATGTTCGTCACCGCGAACCCCCCGTCGGGGAGCACGCACAGGTCGTTGCCGACCGCCCACGGCGGCAACGGCACGGCGCCCACCCACGTCAACGACGGGACCGCGCCGCGCGTGTCGACCTCGAACACCTCGACCGCCTCCCGCCCGGTCTCGGCGCTCGAGCCCAGCATCCCGGCGTGGTTGATCTGGTAGACGGTGTGGATGCCGTCCGCCCCCGCGCGCACGGCGAGGCCGTGGAAGATGCCTCCCGATACCGGCTCGGCGTCCGGGTAGATCGCGCGGTCGCCGGCGACGCGCATCGCCTGCGGGTACGCCGCCACTCGCTCCCGGGTCTGGACGTGCACGAAGAAGGTCTGCGGATCGGGTTGCATGGAGCTCGTGATCATCCACCCGCTGTCGCCGAGCAGCGCGAGATCCTCCGCGGCGCGGAACCCGTCGACGAACTCCACCGGCATCTCGCCCGCCTTTCCCGGCCGCGTCACTCCACGCCCACCGACCGGCACCACAGTGTGCTGATCGTCGCGACGGGATCGCTGTCGAGCGCACCGCGGTATTCGTCGGTGCGCATCGTGCGCACGCAGAACGTCTCCAGCATGCCGACGAGCAGCCGCGACACGAGAGGCACGTCGAACGGCTCGCACTGGCTCGTCGCGACGGCCAGGTCGAACTCGCGCTCCCACGCCCGGTACACCTGAGATCGCACGTCGTGGACGAGCGTGCGCACCTCGGGGACGGCGTAGGCGAGCTCGTACACCATCCGCATGCCCGGCCGGTCGTCCCGGAAGCTGCGGATGTAGACGCCGACGCCGTGCTCGATCGTCTCCCGCAGGTCCGCTCCGCGCTCGAAGGCGACGGCGGATCGGACGAACGCCGTCTGCGTCGTGCGCGCGACCTCCTCGCAGATCGCGAGCTTGTTCTCGAAGTACACGTAGAACGCGGCGCGCGAGACACCCGCGCCCGCCGCGATGTCGTCGACGGTGAACTCCGGCCCGGTCCTGGCGTCGGCGCGGCCCCTCGCCGACTCCAGGAGCTTGGAGCGGGTCTGCGCGCCGTTCGCGCGACGGCGCTCCGACGCGCGGCGCACGCCTTGTCCGGTCGTATCCGCGATGCTCGAGTCGGACCGGGCTGAGGACATGCGCATCACAGTACTCGGTCGCCGAGGAGATCCCCGGTGCGCACGACCCCCTCGGTGACGCCGGGAGGCACGAGGGCGTCGGTGACGGATGCATCGGGCAGGCGGCCGGACTCCAGCCACTCCGACACGATCGCCTGCACGATCGGGGAGCGGTTGTAGGACAGATCCATGTGCAGCGCCGTCGCCCGCGCCGCGACGCGCACGGCACCCTCCGCGGAGGCCGCACGGCTCGCGGCGCGCTGCCGCGCGACGTCGCGATCGCTCGGCGGCTCGGTGTTCTCGAACTCGGCGCCGGGGTACTGCGCGTCGGTGGAGACCGACAGGGTCCAGGCGACGTCGGCGAACGGGCCGATGGCATCCTGCACCCGCTTGGCGACGCCGTCGAGCTCCGTCGCCTCGGCGAGCGCGTCGCCGAGGACCGTCGCGTCGATCGCCGCCATCGTCATCCCCTGGCCGTACACGGGGTTGAACGACGTCACGGCGTCGCCGACGACGACGAAGCGCTCCGGCTGGCGCGGCATCTCCTCCCACAGCCTGCGCTGATTGCCCGGCATCTGGTATGGCGAGACCTCGCTCTGGATCTCGGCGTGCTCCAGCGCGTGCGCGATGAGCGGGCTCGGCAGCGCCTCGAAGAAGGCCTTGAGCCCGTCGAAATCGTCGGGCGGGTAGTTCTTGGACATGCCGTAGGCGACGACGTCGTGCAGTCCGTTGCCGCACGGGCGGATCGCGGCGCCGACCGGGTTCGCGGGCGTCGACGACACGCCGATCCCCGCCAGCGCCTGCGGCAGAGCGCCCTCAGGGAGCTTGACCGTGAAGGCGGAGTACCCCATGTAGACGCGCACGTGCTGCTCCACGGGCTTTTCGAAGCCGAGGTCCTCGATCCAGTTCGCCGAGCGCGATCCACGACCCGTCGCATCGACGACGAAGTCGCCGACGAGCTCGCCTCCTGGCACGCCCCTGACCTTCGCGCCGATGACGCGGGTGCCGTCGTCCGAGCCGATGAGCCCGACGGCGAGGCCCTTGACCGCCTCGACGCCGGGCAGAGCCAGGACGCGGCGACGGATCGCCCACTCGAACAGGGGGCGACGGAACATCGTCACCACGAGGTCGCTCTTGATCCGCATCCGCCATGCGCCGCCGACGTACTGCGAGAAGTCGGCGACGTCGTCGTAGCGCTCGCACCCGAGAGCGATCAGCTCGTCGCCGAGGCCGGGCAGCAGCGCCTCCATCCTCTTCTCGCCGAGGCTGAGCAGGTGGTGCACCTGATCGCTCTGCGGCACGCCCCGGCGGGCGGCCCGCGCGCCCGGGCCCTCGACGAGCAGCTCGTCGCGGTCGACGATGGTGACGCGGTCGAAGCTGCGGCTGGCGGCGGCGGCTGCCAGCAGCCCGCTGATGCTTCCGCCGAGGACGACGGCGTGGCCGAAACGTGGCATTGGTGTGTCCTTACTTTGTGGGTTCGGGCCGACGAGTCAGAGGTCGAGGACGAGCTTGCCGCCGGCGCAGCGGCTGACGCAGATCATCATCGTGAAGCTGTCCTCCTTCTCCTCGTCGGTGAGATAGGTGTCCCTGTGGTCGGGCTGGCCGTCGAGGACGACCGCCTCGCACGTGCCGCAGTAGCCGTTCTCGCACGAGAAGGGCGCGGCGACCCCGCGCGCCAGCGCGCCCTGCAGGATCGTCTCGTCGGCGCCGACCGTGAAGGCGATGCCGGTGCGCGCGAGCTCCACGTCGAACGGCTCCCCCGACGTGTCGACCGCGGCCACTAAGAAACGCTCCAGGCGCAGCCGGTCGGCCCGGCCCGCCTTGTCGCACACGCCGACCACGACGTCGAGCATCGGTCCGGGGCCGCACGCGTAGACGAGCGCGTCCGCGTCGACCGCGGCGACCTCCCCGGCCAGATCGGGGCGCCCCTCGGCGTCGTCGGCGAAGACCGCGACGCGGTCGCCGTACTGCTCGAGCAGCCGATCGACGAAGGCCATGTGGCTGCGCGAGCGCCCCCCGTAGACCAGCCGCCACGGCACGCCCGCCGCCTCGGCCCGCTGGATCATCGGCAGCAGCGGCGTGATCCCGATGCCGCCGCCGAGGAAGAGGTAGCTCCCCGCCGGTTCGAGGGGGAAGTTGTTGCGCGGTGCACGGACCTGCATGACCGTTCCGGGGCGGCAGACCTCGTGCATCTCCTTCGATCCCCCGCGGCCGTTCTCCTCGCGAAGCACGCCGATGCGGTAGCGGGACCGGTCGTCGACGTCGCCGCACAGCGAGTAGTGGCGCACGAGGCCCGAGGGCAGCTTCACCTCGATGTGCGCTCCCGCGTCCCACTCGGGCAGCGGCAGACGCGCCATCGACTCGAAGACGACGGACACGACGTCGTCGGCGACGGCCTCGACGGAGACGATGCGCAGCTTCAACGGTGTCGTGGACATCGCTCGATCACAGCCCCGCCAGCTCGCGCGCCTGACGGAGCTGGTAGAAGTCGTTCCAGTCGCCCCCCGGCGGCCGCTGTCCCCGCTCTCGGAGCAGCCGCACCATCGAGCAGGCGAGCTTGAAGCCCGCGAACGCCTCGTACCAGTCGATGCCGTCCGTCGACACGCCGGTCGCCCGGCCCCACTGCGCGATCATCTCGTCGCGCTCGGGCACGCCGGGCAGCAGCCGGCCACCGCGCGAGACGACCTTGCCGCGCTGCGTGGCGAGCCACCAGCCGAGGTCGTGGAGCGCGCCGCCGAGCGACGGCTGCTCCCAGTCCATGAGGGCGACCACCTCGAAGTCGTCGTCGACCATCATGTTCCCGATGCGCGCATCGCCCCACACGATGCCCTCCGGCCGATGCGCGGGCGCCGTGTCCGCCAGCCGGCGCAGCACCCGACGGTGCTCCGGCAGCGGCCCGAACTCCTCGATCCAGGCGAGGAAACGCTCCCAGCGGTCCCACTCCTGGTCGAACCCGCGCAACCCCGTGGGCGACGCGAGGAAGGGCACAGCCGAGACGGGGACGGACTGGATCGCAGCGAGCGCGTCGATGCAGTTGCGCCACAGCAGAGCGCGCTGCTCGGCCGTCGCCTCGGCGACCCAGCCCTCGTCGAAGTAGGAGGGGATGCTCACGGCGACCCTGCCCGACACGCGCTCCATCACGAAGAACGGCGCACCGAGCACGGAAGGGTCCTCCTCGAGCCAGCGCGTGCGGGCCACGGGCACCGTGCCGAGGTCGCCGAGGACGCGCATGATCTCGTACTGCTCGACGAACATGTCGTCCTGGAAGATGACGAAGCCGCTGGGCTTGATGCGCACCACGAGCGACTCGCGGCGATGCTCGCGGGCCTGAATCCACTCCGCGTCGAACAGGATCGTCTCGTGCGACTGCCCGGAGCCGCGGGGATACGACAGGTTCGACAGGCGCACGTCCCGCGCGCCCGGGAGCCTGCCGCGCAGCCAATCCGCGAGCGAGCGCGCCAGTTCGTCCAGATCGCGCTGCGCCGGAGCGACGATGACGCCGCGGTCATCGGCGGTCAGCCCCTGACTCATCAATCCTGCGACGTCGACACCCGGTGATGTCGCGGACTCAGCCATTCACGCCTCCTCGCGCAGTGGTCTTCCGGATCGCGGGGTTTCGCCGACCCCTCAGGCATGTCTACTATAACACTGACGTCACTGTCACATTCAAGAGGAAAGAGCAGGCCCGATGAAGAGCCCCGCACCGCTGGCGCTGCGCGACGTGCTCGCGCCCGAGTGGCTGACGGAGGCGCTCGGGCAGACGATCGTCTCGGCCGAGATCGTGCAGACGCAGAAGACGATCGCGACCAAGACCCGGTTCCGCGCACGCCGCGAGGACGGCGCGGCGATCGACCTCTGCGTCAAGGGGATGCTCGACGACGGCCCGTTGCGCCCCGGCGTCGCCCGGATGTCGCAGAGCGAGACGCGCTTCTACCGCCAGATCGCACCGTCGGCCGGCGTAGCCACGCCGGTGGTCCGATACGCGGGGATCGACGAGGGGTCCGGGCACGGACTGATCCTCATGGAGGACGTCTACGCGGCGGGCGGACGGTTCCTCGACCCCCTCGAGCCGTACTCCCCCGACCGCGCCGCGACGAGCCTCGACCAGCTCGCCCTGCTGCACGCGCGGCACTGGGACGGCGCCGGCCTGGAACGGCACGCGTGGCTGTCGAGCCGGCTCACCGAGTTCGTCCAGCAGCCGCTGCGGACCCCGGACGAGCTGCAGGCGCTGCTCGACGACCCGCGCGGCGACCGGCTCGACGGCTCGGTCCGGCGGGCCGACCGCCTGATCCGCGCGCTCGGCGCCCTGGCCGCAGACGTCGCGCCGCGCACGAGCTGTCTCGTGCACGGCGACGCGCACGCGGGCAACGTCGTCGAGATCGGCGGCCGGACGGCGCTCGCCGACTGGCAGGTGCTGCAGCGCAGCACCTGGGCGCTCGACGTCGCGTACCACATCGGCGCCGTGCTCTCGATCGAGGATCGACGGCGCACCGAGCGCGCACTGCTCGAGCACTACCTGAACCGACTGCGCTCGCACGGCGTCGACGCCCCGCCGTGGGAGCGGGCCTGGACGCAGTTCCGCGCCGCGCTCGTCTACGGCTACTACCTGTGGGCGATCACCCGGCAGGTCGATCCCGCCGTCACGAGGGAGTTCGCGACGCGGCTGGGCACCGCGGTCGCGGACGCGGAGAGCTTCGACCTGCTGATCGCAGCCCGCACATGACCCCGATGTGGATGCCATAAAGTAAACTCATTATGCTAGTAGAACTGCTTTAGACTCAGCGCCGAGCACGCAGGAGTGCGGTTTCGGATTCAGCTGACACTGTCGTCAGCATCAGCTCGGAGCAGACGAGAGAACCAGAGAGATTGGACAGCACTCAGATGGCAGATCAGAACGGCTCCCGGATATCCGTCGCGATCATCGGGGGCGGGTTCGGCGGCATCGGTGCCGGCGTGAACCTCAAGCGCCGCGGCATCCACGACATCACGATCTTCGAGAAGTCCCCCGGCATCGGCGGCACGTGGTGGGACAACCGCTACCCGGGTGCTGAGTGCGATGTGCCCTCGGCGCTGTACTCCTTCTCGTTCAAGCTCCACGACTGGACGCGCACCCACGCCCCGTGGAACGAGATCCAGGCGTACCTGGAGGAGACCGTCGACGACTACGGGCTGCGGCCGCACATCCGCACCGGCGTGGGGGTCGTGCGCGCGGACTGGGACGACGAGCGCAAGCAGTACCTCGTCACCCTCGACGCGGGAGAGCAGCGCTGGTTCGACGTGGTCGTCAGCGCCGTCGGGATGCTCAACGTCCCGAGCATCCCGGACTGGCCCGGTCGCGACACCTTCACCGGCCCGGTCTTCCACTCCGCCCGCTGGGACCACTCGGTCGACCTGGAGGACAAGCGCATCGCGGTCGTCGGCGCCGGCGCCTCGGCCGCGCAGATCGTCCCGGCGCTGCAGCCCAAGGCGAAGGAGCTCATCAGCTTCCAGCGCGAGCCGGGGTGGGTGCTCCCCAAGGGCGACCACGACTACACGCCGGCAGAACGCGCGCAGCTGAACAGGTTCGGGCGGCGGCGCCTGGCCCGCTGGAAGCTGATCCGCCAGTTCAACAAGACCGGCGGCGGCGGCAACGTCGAGGTGATCGCGGCCCAGCAGAAGCGGCTCGAGGCCCGCATCGACAAGGAGTTCGCCGATCGCCCCGACCTGCGCGAGGCGCTCACGCC
The DNA here is from genome assembly GCA_047606835.1 of Microbacterium sp. Taxonomy (GTDB): domain Bacteria; phylum Actinomycetota; class Actinomycetes; order Actinomycetales; family Microbacteriaceae; genus Microbacterium. The sequence continues at coordinate 29,821 of JASGDZ010000225.1, forward strand.
GAGCTTCCAGCCGCGCTGCAAGCGCAACGTCATGTCCGACATCTTCTACCCGTCGCTCAAGCAGCCCAACGTCCGGCTCGTCACCCGCTACGTCGAGCGGATGACGCCACACGGCGTCGTGGACAGCGCGGGCGAGGAGTACGAGGTCGACGCCGTCGTGCTCACGACGGGCTTCCAGTCCACGAACTTCCTGTCCACCCTGGAGATCACCGGCCGCAGCGGCAGGACGCTGCACGAGGTGTGGGGCGACGACCCGCAGGCGTTCCTGGGCATCACGGTCCCCGACTTCCCGAACCTCTACATCCTCTACGGCCCCAACACGCACGGCACGGTCGTCGCCTATGTGCTGGAGCGGCAGGCCGAGTTCGCCGCGCGCGACATCCGGGCCCTCAAGCGCCTCGGCGGCGGCACGGTCGAGGTGCGCCGATCCGCCAACGACTGGTACCAGCGCACGCTGGAGGAGGCCATCGCCGCCGTGGAGAGCTGGAAGTCCGGCTGCCACAACTACTACCTCTCCGCCAGCGGGCGCAACGTCGTGCAGTGGCCGTGGACGCACCGCCGCTACCACCTGTGGGGCCTGTTCCTGCGGCGCTGGTCGTCCAAGCGCACGCGGCTGTCCCCGCGGGCCAAGAGCGCACGCGCACGGGCGAAGACGCCCGTGCCGGCGTGACCGACACCGACATCGAACACCCGAAGGAGAAGACGCACATGACATCGGAGAACGGACGGCGCCTCGAAGGCCGGCGCGCGATCATCACCGGCGGCGGCCGCGGCATCGGCCGCGCGTACACGGAGCGATTCCTCGACGAGGGGGCGAGCGTCGCCATCCTCGACATCGACATCGACACCGCCGAGCGCACCGCAGCCGAGCTGTCGTCGCGCGGCACGGTGTTCGCGCTTCGCACCGACGTCGCAGACGAGCAGTCGGTGCAGCAGTCGGTGGATGCCGCGGCCGAGCGCCTCGGCGGCATCGACGTGCTCGTCAACAACGCGGCGCTGTTCGGCGACTGGTCGCCGAAGGACGACTCGTTCGACTACCTCAAGCGCGTGACCGACGTGAACCTGCTGAGCCTGTGGCTCATGACGCGCGCGGCCTCGCCGTACCTGGTCGCAAGCGACCACGGCCGCGTCATCAACCAGTCGTCCACGAACGCCTACAGCTACGGCTATCGCGGCCCGACCGACGAGTTCCCTGGCCTGCGCTCGTTCAGCTACGCGTGGACCAAGTACGGCGTGAACGGGCTCACCAAGTACTCCGCGGGGCAGCTGGGCAACTGGGGCGTGACCGTCAACGCGATCGCCCCCGGGCCGACGCACACGGAGGCGCTCGCCAAGACCATCTCGCCGGAGCTCGCCAAGTCGCTCACTCAGATGCAGCCGATCAAGGGCGAGATCCAGCCCGAGGACATGGCCGGTGCCGCGGTGTTCTTCGCGAGCGACGACGCGCGGTTCATCACCGGCCAGATCCTCGTGATCGACGGCGGGCGCTTCATGCCCGCGTGATCGGCTCCTCCCGGTCGAGCTGCGCCGCGAACCCGCGGAGCAGCTCGATCACCAGCTCGGGGCGTTCCAGAGCGGAGAAGTGTCCCCCCGCGGGCACCTCGACCCACCGCACGATGTTGTAGTGCTCCTGCGCCCAGCGGCGTACGGGCGGCACGATCTCGTACGGGAACGAGGCGACGGCCGTCGGCGTCTGCACGTACGTGCGCTCCAGCGCGGGGCCCTGGCCCGCGGGGCGGTTGGCGGTGAACTCCTCGCCGTAGAAGCGGGCCGAAGACGCCGCGGTGCGCGTGAACCAGTAGATCGAGGCGGTCGTCAGCACGTCGTCGTCGTCGATGGGCGACGAGGGATCGACCCACGCCGTGAACTTCTCCGCGATCCACGCGAGCTGCCCGATCGGCGAGTCGGTGAGCGCGTAGGCGAGCGTCTGCGGGCGCGTGGCGTTCAGCTGCGCGTACGCCGACTTGTCGCGGACGAACTCCGCGTACCTGCGGTGCGCCAGCTCCTCGGCCGCATCCGCGGGCGGCTCGTCGCGGTGCGCGCCGGTCAGGCCCACGCCGCCGAGGTTCAGGTGCAGCCCCCGCGCATGATCCGGGTCGACGCGCCCGAGGGCCGCCGCGATGTGGTATCCGTTGTCTCCGCCGTGAGCGAGATACCCGTCGTACCCGAGCCGCCGCATCAGCTCGGCGAACGCGCGCGCCATCCGGTGCGCCCCCCAGCCGCGTTCCCGGATCGGCCCGGAGAAGCCGTAGCCGGGCAATGACGGCGCGACGACGTGGAAGGCCGGCTGCGCCGGATCCGCGGGGTCGGCGAGGTCGTCGACGACCCGGCTGAACTCCACGAACGTGCTCGGCCAGCCGTGCAGCAGGATGAGCGGCACGGCATCCGCACGGGGCGACGGGCGGTGCACGGCGTGGATGCGCTGACCGTCGATCTCGGTGACGACCTGCGGGAAACGGTTGAGCTCCCGCTCGCGCGCACGCCAGTCGAACCCGTGCAGCCAGCGCTCGACGAGTCGCCGCATGGCATCGACGGTGATGCCGTCGGCCGGGCGGGTCTGGTCGATCTCGGCGGGCCAGCGCGCCGCCTCGAGGCGGGCGCGCAGCTCGGTGAGCTCCTCCTCGGGGATCTCGATCCGGAAGGGGGACACGTCGTCTGCGGTCATCGGCGGCCGCCGTCCTTTCGTCGTGCGCTTCAGACGCGATGCGTCGCGAGCACCTTCTCGCGGTGCACCGCACCGTCGCCGTAGAGGATCTCGTCCGCCTTCACGCGGCGGAGATACAGATGCAGGTCGTGTTCCCACGTGAACCCGATGCCGCCGTGCAGTTGCAGGGCTTGACCGGCGACGCGGCCGAACTCCGCCGACGCGTAGGCGTTCGCGACGGCGGTGGCGCGGCGCGCCTCGGGGGCGCCGGCGTCCGAGGCCATCGCGGCGTACGAGATTGCCGCCCGCGCGCCGCGCACGCGGCGGAGCATGTCGGCGGCGGCGTGCTTGACGGCCTGGAAGCTCCCGATCGGCCGGCCGAACTGCTCGCGCACCTTGACGTAGTCGACGGTGCGCGACAGCAGCGTGTCGGCGGCCCCGAGCGCGTCCGCGCTCGTCATCAGCGCCGCGGCGTCGACGAGCTCGTCCGCGTCGGCGCCGCGGGCGAGCGTCGCCTGCACCGGCGCGTCGTCGAGCACGACGCGAAAGCGCGGCCGCGTGGCGTCGAGGCCGCGCTCGGCCTCGACGGCGACGCGCGGATCGTCGCGTCGGACGAGGAGGATGGCCCGCTCCTCCGGGGCTGTGGCCGCGACGGCGAGCCAGTCGACGGCGGCCGCGGACTCCACGGCCGTCTTCTCCCCCGACACCACGAGCCCCTCGCCGCCCTGCCGCGCGACGGCGGCCGCATCCGCCGGCGAGAAGCCGCGGCCGGGCTCAGCGACGGCGAAAGCGGCCAGCTCCTGGCCGGACACCAGCGCGGCGAGGATGTCTGCGACCCCGGGCTCGCGCGAGCGCGCGAGCGCGCGGGCGACGAGGGCGGTCTCTGCGAACGGCCACGGCGCGAGGGCTCTGCCCAGCTCCTCGGCGACGATCGCGAGTTCGACCAGGCCGCAACCGAGCCCGTCCTGCTCCTCCGGCACGGCGAGGGCGAGCCATCCCACCTCGGCGCCCGCGGCGCGCAGGTCGGCCGCCGGCTCCGCCGCGCCGTCCACGATCGCGCGCGCGGCATCCGGACCGGCGTATCGTGCGAGGACGTCGCGGGTGACCTCTTTCAGCGCGCTCTGCTCGTCGTCGAGCTCGAAGTCCATGTCACGTCCCTCGTCAGATTTAAACAGCTTACCAAGTATACGGATTGTGCGGGAGGTCATCGTGGGCCTTCGCGCGAGAAGGTCGGCCGTGTACGATTCATATTACTGATCTATCTGATGATGCCCGGGAGGCAGGGATGCGTTGGTCCGCAGACGCCACGCTCGACGAGTACCGCGCGGGCTTTCGCCGGTTCCTCGCCGAGCACTCGCCCGGTCGCAAGCCCCACAGCGGCGTGCGTGCGCCCGAGGCCGAGCTGATCCCCGCGATCCGCGCGTTCACCGCCGCGCTGTACGGCGCGGGCTACCTCGGCCAGACGTGGCCGGAGCGCTTCGGCGGCGACCCCGCGCACGACCCGCGCAAGGGGTTCGTCGTCGCGGAGGAGATCGCGCGGGCGCGCACGTGGGACCAGGTCGGCGCGGGGGCCCTCGCGGCCGGCGCCCTCATCGCGTTCGGCTCCGACGCGCTGAAGGAGGCCCTCCTGCCCAGAATCCGCAGCGGCGAGGATCTGTGGTGCCAGCTGTTCAGCGAGCCCGGAGCCGGCAGCGATCTCGCCGCGCTCTCGACGCGCGCCGTGGCGGACGGCGACGACTTCGTCGTGACGGGCCAGAAGGTGTGGACCACCAACGGACACTTCGCCGACCTCGGCTACCTCCTCGCGCGCACCGATCCCACCGCGCCGAAGCATCGCGGCATCACCGCGTTCGCGCTCGACATGCGCACGCCGGGCGTCGACGTGCGGCCGCTGCGCGAGATCACCGGCACGACCGACTTCAACGAGGTGTTCCTCGACGGCGTGCGCATCCGGCGCGATCGCGTCATCGGAGAGGTGAACGACGGCTGGCGGGTCGCGAACGCGAGCCTCGTGCACGAGCGCAGCAGCGTCGCCGCGCGCGGGGTCGATCTGCAGGTCCAGCTTCAGGAGCTGTTCGACCTCGCCGCCTCGACGCGCGTCGACGGCGTCGCAGCGGCGGAGCATCCGTCCTACCGTCGCGAGCTCGGCGAGCTCGCCGTGCAGGCGCACGTGCTGGAGCTCATGAGCAAGGCCGTGCAGTCGCGCATCGTCGCCGGCACCGAGGATGCGGCGGACGCGCCGCTCGTCAAGGTCTTCTTCAGCGAGCTGAACCTCGCCTCGACGGAGCTCGGCATCGCCCTCCAGGGAGCGGACGGGCTGCTCGTGGAGGGCGACGCGCGCGCGGTGACGGACGGCTGGTGGCAGGACGCGTTCCTCTACTCGCGCGCGTACACGATCGCGGGGGGCGCGAACGAGGTGCTGCGCACCGTGATCGCCGAACGCGCCCTGGGCCTGCCCCGCGAGCCGCGGCCGGCCTGACGCGCCCCGCGGCGGCCGGTCATCCGACGCGGACGCGAGCGCCCGTCGCCTCGAGCACCTCGACGAGGTCCTCCACGTCGTCGTCGGCGCACACCTCGATCGTGCGCGCCTCGATGCCGTCGAGCTCGGACTGAAGCTTCGCGACGACCCACCGCGACCACGCGCGGCGAAACCCCGCGGTCTCGTTCCCGACGCGACGCGGATAGGGCGAGACGACGGTCGTGGGCCGCACGGCGCCGAACTCCGAGGTCAGGACGAACCAGTCGCCGCCGGAGCCGTCGGCGGTCGCCCGCAGCGCCGCGAACTGCGGCGACGTGAACAGGTCCCGCGCGGGAGCGGGAGTGGCCCTCTGCTCGCGCTCGTGCCACACGAGCAGCACGTCGCCGGACGCGCCGCCGGCGCCGACGGCGGGCGGCGCAGGCGCGGCTTCGGCCCCCGCACGCCCGATCACCTCGTACTCGCCGTGCTCGACGCGGCGGAACAGCGGCTCCTTCTTCGCGAGATAGGGGTTGGGATTGCTCGGACCGGCCGTCAGCCCGATGACGTGGACGCGCAGGGTGCGCTCGTTGATGTCCGGGTAGTGCGCGTCGAACCACCGCTGCACGTGCGCGAAGCGGAAGCGATCGGGCAGCCAGGCCGCGCACTCGGCCATGAGCTCCCACACCGGCTTGCTGTATTTCACGCGGCCGCCCCGGCGCCGTGCCGCGGACGCGTCACGCCGACCCTCCGTGCAGGGTGTAGCCCCCGTCGACGGTGACCTGCGCCCCCGTCACGAACGCGGCCTGCTGCGAGGCGAGGAACGCCACCACGGCGCCGACCTCGTCGGGGGTGCCCATGCGGTGCACGGGCAGATGCGCGACGATCTCGTCGATGTCCTCCGGGCTGCGCCCCTCGGTCGACCGGCCGGTGCGGATGCCGCCGGGGATCACCGTGTTGAAGGTGACGCCGTGCACGCCGTACCTCCGCGCCAGCAGGGAGACGTTCGCGATCATCGAGGGGCGGTAGGCGCTGGACAGCGGCATCCGCTCGAGGGGCTGGATCGCTGCGAGGGAGGAGATCACGACGACCCGCCCCCAGCCGCGCTCGGCCATCGCCGGCACGACGCGCCGGATCGTCTCGAACGGGGAGATCACGAGCGAGCGATGGGCGCGGTGCCACTCGCGCACGGTGGTGTCGAAGGGATGGTCGTGGGATGCCGGGCCCCCGGCGTTGAGCACGAGCACGTCGATGCCGCCGATCGCGGCCTCGACGCGGCTGACGAGCGGGTCTATCGCGTCGACGTCGTCGGTGTCGAACTCGAACCCCGCGGCGACGTCGGAGACCTCGACGCCCGGTGCGCGGGGGTCCCGCGACGTGAAGGCGACGACGGCGCCCTCCCGGGCCAGCCCGCGCACGACGCCGGCGCCGAGCCCCTTCGAACCCGCGACGACGAGCGCGCGCCTGCCTTCGAGCCCGAGATCCACAGTCTGGAGGATACGGGAAGCGGGCGCAGGTCAGTGCCCGATGCTCGCAGACGCCGCGCTCTCGACGATGCTCACCTCGGCCACCTCGACGCCGCGAGCGCGGATGCCCTCCTCCACGAAGGCCTTCAGCGACTCCGGATCGATGACGCACGCGGCGCACGCGTCGTTCGTGCCCATCGTGTAATCGACGACCAGGCGGGACTCCGACTCCGAGTACTCCGCGATCCGCATGGACCCGCCGTCGGTCGCCACCATCGGCCCGAGCAGGGAGAGGACCTCTTCGATGACGTCCACAGCTGCCACTTCGCACCTCCACGGAAGAAGAATTATTTTTACTATTCTCCTCCGCGAGCGCGGATTGTCAACCCCCTCGCCGGAGCCGCTCAGCCGTTGCGGGGGATCCGCGCGAGCCACGCGTCGCGCACGTCGGGCGTGAAGTGGAGGTACTCGACGTAGTGGCCGAGCTCGGCGCGCGTGTCGAGGTAGACGACGTTCGGATCGCCCGACAGCTCGAACGCGACCCGCTCCTCGTCGACGGCTGCGCGGAACGCACCCCAGTCGGCGCGTGGATCGAGCAGGTACCCGAAGTGGTGCAGCGCGATCCCGAAGCCGCTCGGCGGCAGCAGGTCCGCGTAGAAGCCCGTCTCGCCCGAGACCGGCTCGATGAGCTCGACCATGACGTCGCCGACGAAGCCCAGCCCGAACCGCACCCGAAGCGACGAGTCGACGTGCCGCAGGCGGGGCCGCAGCGTGCGGTCGGAGATCGAGAAGTCGACGCCGCCGAGCGTGCGGGCGTAGCCGTCGATCGCCTCGTCGAGGTCGGTCGTGACATAGCCAAGCTGGTAGGGGTGCACGCCCACCAGCCCCGCACCGCGCCGGTGGTGGGCCGCGGGCGTCGCCGTCATGACGTGAGCTTCGGGCCGATGGGCACGAAGTTGGCGGTGGTCGAGACGCTCCCGGGGAAGGGCGCCGGGTCGACCCGGCCTGCGGTCACCGCGGCGCGCAGCGCGTCGAACACCGCCTGCGGATCTCCCGCGAGCTCGAAGACGGAGAGGTAGCGGCGCAGCTCGGGCTCCTTCGATCCGTTCTGCACCGGCGACAGCGCGAACCGCCGCCCCGAGACGAACCCGGGAATCTGGAGAAGCTGCGGGATGTGCACGTCGGAGTACCACTGGTTGAACTCCTCGGCGACATCCTCGGGGAGGTCGTTGTTGACCAGCCACAGGTGGGTGACGTCGTCGTCGGATCGCGTGTTCTCGGCCATCATATGGCTTATTGTACTCATCGTGCTATTGTCCAGTCCATCATGACGGACTGGAACAACGAAGATCTCGTCGGAGTGTGGGAGCGCCCGCTCGCCGTGGTCACCGGTGCGGCAGGCGGCATGGGCCGCGCGATCGCCCGTCGCCTCGGCGCGCGCTACCGGCTCGTGCTGGCGGACGTCCAGTGCGGCGCCGTGCATGCGATCGCGGACGCGCTGACCGAGGAGGGCTTCGACGTCGCAGCGGCCGTCGCAGCCGACGTCGACGACGCCGCGGCCGTCGCGGCCCTGGCCGCGGCGTGCTCCGGTGCGGGGCGCGTCGGAACGGTCGTGCACACCGCGGGGGTCTCGCCGTCGATGACGGACTGGGCGACCATCCTGCGCATCAACCTGCGCGGCACCGCACACGTGCTCGACGCCTTCCTGCCACTGGCCACGGCGGGCGGCTCCATCGTCTGCTTCGCCTCCACGGCCGCGTACACGTTCCCCGCGAGTGGCGCCGTCGACGCGATCCTCGACGACCCCTACGCGACCGATCTCGCCGAACGCATCGAACCGCTCCTGCGCGCGGTCGACACCGAGAAGTCGGAGTTCTCGTTCCGCGTGCGCGCCTACGGCGCGTCCAAGCGCGGCGTCATCCGACTCGTCGAGCGCCGCGTGGGCGCGTGGGCCGATCGCGGCGCTCGCATCGTGTCGGTCTCCCCGGGTACGGTCGTGACCCCCATGGGCCGTCGCGAGCACGAGGCCAATCCGCTCGCCGCCGCGGCGGCGGACTTCACGCCGCTGCGGCGGCGGGGCATGCCCAGCGACATCGCGGCGGCCGTCGACTTCCTGACCTCGGATCTGGCGGGCTACATCACGGGCACCGATCTGCGCGTCGACGGCGGCATCGTCGCGGCGCGGCTGCGCTGACCGTCGCCCCCGTACCGCCGTCGCCCCCGGAGTCGCCGCGCCGAACCGCGGAGATCGGCCAAGATCCGGAGTCTCCTCGCCGATTCCTCCGAACGACGGCAGATCTCCGAACGACGGCAGCCCCTCTCGCCGGCATCCAGTAAGAGTGATTCATGATTACTGATCTCGATTATTCAACTGAATCCCGCTACGCTCTCCCCATCGCGTCGCCGCGGCGCGAGCACCCACAAGAGGCTGCAAAGGAGCAGTACACATGAGACACACACGCACCCGCCCCTTCCGCCTGGCGTCCGCCGCCGTGCTGGCGGTGGCCGCCGTCGCCCTCTCGGGCTGCACGACAGACGAAGGCGACGCGACGAGCACGCCGACCGGGGAGGGCGTCGCCTACGGCGCCTCGAAGGAGGAGTACATCGCCGCCTTCGAGGACGTCGACCCGGTCACCCTCAAGTTCCAGGTTTCCGGGCCCGAGGGCTCGCTCGCCAACGAAGGCGTGGCCGCGTACGCGGCCGCGGTCACGGAGTGGTCGGGCGGCAAGATCGACTTCGAATGGGGCTACGCGAACTCGTTCGTGCCCGCCGCCACGGAGTGGGCTGCGGGGCTCGCGGACGGGCGCATCGACATCGGGCTCTTCCTGCCCTACTACACCCCCGACGTCTTCCCGGAGTTCAACAACCTGACCAACGCGACGTTCCTCGACGGGAACGCGCCCACGTCGACCCTCATCAGCTCGGCCTGGGTGACCGAAGCGGCGTACTCGCTCCCGGTCTACGAGGAGGAGGCCGCAGCCAACGGCATCCACGTGCTCGCCCTCGGCCCGTCGGTCAGCTTCGCCGGCGTCTTCTGCTCCGAGGAGCGCACGAGCCTGGAGGACTTCGAAGGCGTCCAGATCAGCGCGTCCGGCTCCGGCCGCGTCGAACAGCTCACGGCGCTGGGCTTCTCGCCGCAGTCGATCGCGTTCACCGAGCTGTACGAGGCGCTCGAACGAGGCGTCGTGCAGTGCGGCAGCACCGTGCCCACGGCGCTCGACTCGATCGGCGCCGTCGACCTCGTGCCCTACATGGCCGCCGACCCCGAGGCGGCGCTCGTCGGCTTCCCGAGCTTCATCGCGATCGGCGCGGAGAAGTGGAACGCCCTGCCTCTCGTCGCCCAGCAGCTGATGACCGACCGCCTCGACGCCTTCCTGGCCGCGGAGGCGCCCGGACAGGGCGAGCGCGTCACCGAGTGGCTGGAGAAGGCGCAGGCCGCCGGCGGCGGCATCCTGCCCCTGTCCGACGACGCCCGCACCGCACTGCTGGCCGCCAACGACACGCTGCTCGAGCAGATGAAGTCGGAGGGCGTCGACACCGACGCCCTGACCCAGATCTTCACCAAGTGGAAGGGCCTCATCAACGACGACCTGTACCCGGACGTCACGACGGACCTCGAGGAGTTCCTCGACGCCGGCGGGTACGGGACGCTCGACTACCAGCCCTTCGTGGACGCGGTCTTCGAGCAGTTCCTGCGCGAGCACCGACCCTGATCGCGTGTCGGGGGCCCGCGGCGCGGGCCCCCG
>JASGDZ010000226.1:0-10460 GCA_047606835.1 Microbacterium sp.
AACTGCCGCCGGTCAGCGCGGCGAGACGGGCGCGGTCGTGTTCCCCTCGCGGAAGGTGCAGGTGAGGCGGATGCCGGCGGCGACACGCCCCTCCAGGAGCGCTGCGACCGCCTCGCCCGCGGCGCGGCCCTTCTCGGCCGCGGGCTGCACGAGCGTGGTCAGGACGTAGGGAGCGAGCCCGTCGACCGCGATGCCGTCGAACCCGGTGACGCTCACGTCTCGCGGCACGTCGAGTCCCGCCTCCGCCGCGGCACGGATCACGCCGGCCGCGAGCAGGTCGCTCTGCGCGACGACGGCGGTGGGCCGGCTCGCCGGGTCCGCGAACAGCACCCGTCCGGCCGCGAGGCCCTCGTCGATGAAGCTGCCGCGGGCGGCGTAGGCCGGCGCGCCGGGGAACACGTCGTGCACGCCGGCGAGCCGGTCGCGGGTGACGTCGAACGAGCCGGCGCCGGGCTCCAGCCATCCGCCCCGCCAGCCCTGCTCAGGCGGCAGCGTCACCGTCGCGACCCGCACGTGGCCCAGGCCCCGCACGTGGCTCGCGGCCTGCCGCTGCGCCTCGCGGTTGTCGAGCTCGATGCGCGGGATGTCCTCGCCGGCGTCCCCCTCGACGACGACGAGCGGGATGCCGCGCGCACGCACCGCGTCGAGCGACGCGCGCAGCGCCGCACTGCAGCTGATCAGCACCGCCGCGTCGATCGGCGCCGTGGTCAGGGTCGGACCGCCGGCACCCGGGTCGTCGCGCAGCAGCAGCAGACCGGCGCCCAGATGCGACACCGCGTCGGCGAGGCCGTCCATCATGAGGGTGCGCACCGGGTCGAGGAACGCGCGGCCGAGGTGCTCGGCGAAGACGACGCCGACGATGCCGCTGCGTCCGCGACGCAGCGACGCGGCGCGGGGATCGGGTCCCGTGTAGCCGAGTGCGGTCGCGGCCGCCAGCACGCGGGTGCGCGTGGCATCCGACACCGCGGTCTTGCCGCTGAAGACGACGGAGGCCGTGGACGGCGAGACGTCCGCCGCGCGCGCGACATCGGCGATCGTCGGCCTGCGAGCCACGGGCGCACCTCCTCGGCACGATGGTAACGGTCGGGGTTTCCCAGTGTCGAATCGTTTCGATAGGCTCGTGCGCATGGACTCCGGGCTCACCCGCGCTCAGCTCGTGCACTGGCGCACGGCGATCTTCACGATCTTCATGGCCACCGGCTTCGAGTTCGGCTCGTGGGCGTCGCGGATGCCGGCGGTCAAGCACGACCTCGAGGTGGACGACTTCGGCCTCGGCGCGTTGCTGTTCGTCATCGGCGCCTCGTCGCTCTTCGGCCTCTCCGCCGCGAACCTGCTGGTGGCGCGCTGGGGCGTCAGGCGGAGCCTGGCGCTCACCATCACCACGCTGTGCACCGGCATCGTGCTGGCGGGAGCGAGCATCCACTTCGTCCACTCCTACGCCCTCGCCGCGATCTCGCTCGCGATCCTGGGGTTCGGCATGAGCGCCACCGACGTGCTGATGAACGTCGAGGCCGCCGCCGTCGAGCAGTCGTTCGGCAAGACCCTCATGCCGCTGTTCCACGCGTTCTTCAGCCTCGGCACGGTCGCCGGCGCGGGCATCGGCGTGCTGATGGCGGCGTGGGGGATCGGCGTGGGCTGGCACCTCGGGGTCATCGGGCTGCTGTTGCTGGCGATCGGATGCCTCGCGCTCACCGCCGTGCCCGTGCGCGATGCGGTGCACGACGACGCGACGCGCCCGAGCCGCCGCGAGCGCTTCGCCGAGATCGTCGCGGTGTGGCGCGATCCGCGCACCCACGCGCTCGGCGTCATCATGCTGGGGATGGCGTTCGCCGAGGGCAGCGCGAACGACTGGCTGGCCGTCGCGGTCGTCGACGGCCGCGGGCAGGCCGAGGCGCTCGGCGCCGTCGCGCTCGCCGTGTTCTCGACCGCGATGACCGCGGTGCGCCTGTTCGGCGGCCCGCTCGTCGACCGGGTCGGCCGCGTGTGGTCGCTGCGCATGCTCGCGGTGCTCGCCGCCGTCGGCCTCAGCCTGTTCATCCTCGCGCCGACGCTGCCGGTCGCGTTCGCGGGCATCGCGCTGTGGGGCGCGGGCACCGCGCTCGGCTTCCCGATCGGCATGTCGGCGGCCGCCGACGACCCGAGCAAGGCGGCGGCCTCCGTGTCCGCCGCGGCGACGATCGGCTACCTGGCGTTCCTGTGCGGCCCGCCGGTGCTGGGCTGGATCAGCCACCAGATCGGCATCCTGCCGACGCTCTGGATCATCGTCGGGCTCATCGCGATGTCGGGCATCGCCTCGGGCGCGGCGCGGCCGATCGCCGGATCGCCAGTGGGCGCCGGACACGCGCGCGCGCACTGATCGGCTCGGCGGGGCACAGGGCCAGCGAGGCAGGGGCGGCTCAGCGGAGCACAGGGCCAGCGAGGCAGGGGCGGCTCCGCGGAGCACAGGGCCAGCGGGGCACGGGGCCGGCGGGGCACGGGGCCAGCGAGGCAGGGCGGCTCAGCGGTCAGGGCTCAGCGGGCCGGGCGGCGGCGCACGCCGACGAGCACGATCGCGAGATGCGCCGCCGCGATCGCCGACGCCGCGACCGCGACGGCGCCCCAGCCCTGTGCGGTGATGCCCTCGCCGAGCACCTGCCCCAGCACCACCGTCGCGGCGATCGCGCCGACATAGCGCGTCGACTGGAGCAGGCCCGAGGCGAGCCCCACCGAGCCTGCGGGCGCCGACCGCTGCACCGCCTGCGTCGCCGCGAGCGACACCATGCCGTAGGGGATGCCCATCGCGGCGGCGACCACCAGCATCCACGCCGGCGCCGTCGTGAGCACGCCGATCCCGAGCGTCGCGGCGGCGGGCACGAGCAGCACCGCCCCGCACACGAGCACCGGCCGGAGCCCCCGTCGTTCGATCGCCCGGGCCGTGAGCGGGGCGAGCACCACGGTGGATGCCGCCAGCGGCAGCAGCAGCACGCCCGCGAGCGCCGCGGAATAGCCGCCGCGCTCCTCCAAGAACTGCGGCAGTCCGAAGAACGCGAGGTAGAAGAGCGCGGTGAAGACGGTGAACCCCAGGTACACGGTGCGTAGCCCCCGATTGCCCGCCAGCATCCGCAGGTCGATGAACGGCGTGCGCGCCCGCAGCTCCCACCACGCGAACGCCGCGAGCGCGGCGACGCCCACCGCGAGCAGCCACCACTGTGCGCCGCCGCGGGTGTCGAGCGCGAACACCACGACCGTCGCCATGCCCACCCCGAAGGCGACGACGCCCGCGGGATCGAGGCTGATCAACAGCGCCCGCGCGCCGACCGTGTGCCGCCGGGCGTCGCGCGGGGCGAGCACGACGACCCCGGCGAGCGCGGCGAGCGCGAGCGGCACGTTGACCCAGAACACCGCCTGCCACCCCGCGAGCGTCACGAGGGCCCCGCCCAGCACGGGACCGAGAGCGGCGCCCGCGGTGTTGGTGACCTGGATGCGAGCGAGCAGCCGCGGGGTCGGGATGCCGCTGCGCGCCGACAGCGGCGCGACCATCGCCATCGCCGCCGGGAACGCCACCGAGGTCCCCGTCGCCATGAGCACCCGGGCGACGCACACGAGCGCGAAGCTGCCGCCGAGCGGGGCGAGCGCGGAGCCGGCGAGCACCACGAGCATCCCCGCGGCGAACACCCGGCGCGCGCCGAGCGCGTCGACGAGCCGCCCCATCAGCGGCTGCCCGACGATCGACGCGATGTAGAACACCGTGATCACCCACGTCACGGTCGCCAGGTCGATGGCGAACTCGCGCTGCAGCGACAGCAGGGCGACGGCGATCATCGACGAGTTCAGCGGATTCAGCGCGGTGCCGAGCGTCAGCGCGACCACCGTGAGGCTCACCCGCCGCCGCGCCCCGGGCACCGGCGCGGGGTTTCGCGCGGGCGGGTCTGGCGCGGCATCCGTCACCCTCCGAGTCTGGCACCGCGCGGCATCCTCGCCCCCTGCGGCCTCTGTCGGCGCTCGGCGGGTCGCGTCGGCGCCCGTTCCCTGAAGCGGCGCCTGTTCCCTGATCCGGCGGCACAGGTCTGTGCCGCCGGATCAGGGAACTGCAGCCGCAGCGGCGAGGTGCAGATACCGTGGAGCGGTGAGACTCGTCATCGCCCGCTGCTGCGTCGACTACGCCGGCCGGCTCAACGCGCACCTGCCCCTGGCCACGCGCCTGCTCGTGCACAAGGGCGACGGGTCGCTGCTGGTGCATTCCGACGGCGGCTCGTACAAGCCGCTCAACTGGATGACACACGTTTCAGACGAGACGCTCGCTACGAGAGCCGCTTAGCGAAGTAGACGAGTTCTACTCCGTCGTGCAGTGCCTCGCGTCTGGTCTCGGCGTAGCCTTCGCGCACGTAGAGCCTGATGTTCGCCTGGCTCAAGTGCCCAGTGAACAACTCGGCATGCGTTGCCTCTGAATCGTGCTCGGCTAGGCGGAGGAGCGTGGTACCGAGCCCTTTGCCTTGCTGATCCGGGGCAACGGTCAGTCGTCCGATGTGAACGGTTCCGTTCTCCACCGTCCAGCGAACCGCGGCAACGATCCTCGCTCCGTTCAGTGCGACAACGCCGGTGCCGACGCGCAGTTCGTCCTCAAGTTCGTTCAGGGTCTGCGTCAGCGCCGGGAGAAAGGGGTCGCCGTAGATCTGTGCTTCTGTTGCGTATGCGGCGCGTTGAAGGGTGAGAACTTCGCCCGCGTCCTTGATGGTGATCCTTCGCGTTCGTAGCCCTTCCATCGCTCCACGCTACTCGCCGCTCTGAGCATCCATCGCCGCCTGCGAACCTTGACGTGTGCGTATCGCCGCTGCTCCGTTGACCACGCGAGACGACTGAACCGCACGTTGTCATCGCTGCTCCGCCTGTTGGCGGAAACCCGTTCGATCTTGACTGCTGCGCGATGGCAAGGACGTCCGACTGGCGGCAATTCTGGGGCGAACACGTGAGGAGGCTCGCACATTGCTCGCTTCGGTTCTCGGATTCACGGTGATGGCTGCCGTCGTCGTGCTCATGCCCGGCGCGGACACCATCCTCCTTCTGCGCACCAGCCTCCGCTTCGGCGCTCGCAAGGCAGTCATCACCGCGGCTGGCGTGGTGTGCGGTCCCGTCATCTGGGGCGCGCTTGCTGGGCTGGGCGTGGCACTCGTCCTCTCGCGATTGCCGATCCTCTATTCCGCGGTCGCAGTTGCCGGAGCGTTGTACCTCGTCTACCTCGGGGCGGGAAGCGTGCGTGCCGCTCGCGCGCTGTGGCTCAGACGATCCGAGCCTGCGGAAACTGCCTCACCAGCCGCGCCCCCGTCGCCCTCTGCGTTCCTGACCGGGCTCATGACGAACCTGCTGAATCCGAAGATCGGTGTCTTCTACCTCGCCGTCATGCCGGGATTGTTCGCGCCGGGAGACGTGACGATCTGGTTGGGAGCCCTGCTCGGCACAATTCATGGCGCCATGGGCTTGGTCTTCTTGTCGGCTGTGGCGATCTTCGCGGCATACCTTCGAAGGTTCTTGACGCGACCGGCGGTGAATGCCGTCGTCGAAGTCATCTGCGGAATGTGCCTCTTCGCCTTTGCCGCCCTCGTCATCGCCGAGACCGTCGCGGCGCTGGTCGCCTGACGACGGAAGGGCGTGCGCGAACTGCCAAACTTGAACGGTGCGTCTCGTCGTTGCCCGCTGCTCCGTTGACTACGCGGGACGGCTGAACACCCATCTCCCGCTCGCCACGCGTCTCATCATGCTCAAATCCGATGGCTCGGTCGTGATCCACCGAGATATACAACAGAGCGCCCTGAACTGGATGAGCCCGCCGTGTTCGCTGGCGGTGGAGGCGCCGGATGCCGACGAGGCCGCCGCGGGCGTCGTCGAGCGGTGGCGCGTGACCCACGCCAAGAGCGGCGACTCTCTGCTGGTGCGCATCCACGAGGTCGTGCACGACTCGTCGCACGACCTCGGCGTCGACCCGGGACTGCAGAAGGATGGCGTGGAGGCCGACCTGCAGCGGCTCCTCGCCGAGCAGGTCTCCCTCGTCGGCGACGACGTCACGCTGGTGCGCCGCGAGTACCCGACGGCCATCGGCCCGGTCGACCTGCTGCTGCGCGACCCCGCGGGCGGCACCGTCGCGGTGGAGGTGAAGCGCCGCGGCGACATCGACGGCGTCGAGCAGCTGACCCGCTACCTGGACCTCCTGAACCGCGACCCGCACCTCGCGCCGGTGACCGGCGTGTTCGCGGCGCAGGAGATCAAGCCGCAGGCCCGCGTGCTGGCGACCGACCGCGGCATCCGCTGTCTCACGCTCGACTACGACGAGATGAAGGGCGTCGAGTCCGGCGCGCCGCGACTGTTCTGACACCCGCGGCGGTCAGCTCGCGGTCGTCGAGAGCGCCGCCGAACGTCATGACACCGGCCCACCGACGAGCCGGATCAGACCAGGTTCCACCCGGACTCGGCCAGCCGCGCCTCGACGCGTCGCAGGTCGTGGTCGGTCGGCAACTCGCCCAGGACCTTCATCATCAGCACCTGCGCGTCGACGCGGGAGACGATTCCGTCCTGCGCGATGTCCTGGGCGATGAGCGCGTCGGCGACCTCGCGCACCTGATCGTCGTCCAGACGCCGCCGCAGCAGCGCGAGGATCGGCACGTAGTCGGCCTCGGGGACGCCGTCCGGGTACCCCGCGCGCAGCCACGCCAACGCGCGCTGCACCGGGTTCGGATGCGGCGCGGCCGTCTCCCCGGGGTTCTCCACCGCGTGCTCCTGCGCCAACCGCCGCACGCCGCCGCTCAGCGGCCATCCGACAGCCGCAAGACGAGCCGCGATCGCGCGCATGTCGTCGTCGCTCGGGCGATCCGAGGTCACGTGCTCGATGGCGGCGCGGATGTCTCGCAGGCGGATCGGATCGGCGTCCAGCGACTCGATGCGCGAGATGATCTCCTCGAACTCCTCGTTGCTGAGGGTGTCTCGCAGCAAGGCCAGCAGCGGGTAGTAGTCCTTGGGAGGGACGCCTTCGGGGTAGCCGGCGCGCAGCCAGCGGAGGATCGAGGAGACGATGGTGTCGGGCATGGCCGTCCCCTCAGGCTCCGAACAGCGAGATGCCGAGGTAGTGGTGCAGGCTCGACCGTGTGATCCACAGGACGCCGACGACCACCGCCGCGATCACGATCGCGAAGAGCAGATAGCCGAGCGCGGTCAGCGCCGGCCTCCTGGCGGCATCCGCGCCCGCCTCTCCGGCGCCCGCGCCCGCGTCTCCGGCGCCCGCGGCATTCAGACGCAGGCCGAGGGCGAAGAGGGCGGGAAGGCCGGCACCGAACAGGGCGCCGACGATCAGCACGCGGCCGGCGGCGAGGGCGATGTCGCTCCAGATGATGTCCATGGTGTTCCGATCTCTCCGGTGCGGGTCAGGATGCGACGGCGGCCGGCTCCTGCGGCACCACCCTGCCGTCCCAGTCGGCGTTGACGTTCGAGGCGTCGACCTTCTGGCGACGGCTGCGCAGGTACATGTAGGAGGAGACGATGACGAGGATCGCGAAGACCGTGACCGCCCCGGCGACGCCGCCGATGCCGTTCGCGATGAAGTAGCACAGCGCGCCCACGATCCCCGCGGCCGGCATGGTGGTGAGCCACGCCGCCGCCATGCGTCCGGCGACTCCCCATCGCACCACGCCGCCGGGCTTGCCGACGCCGGAGCCCAGGATGGATCCCGTGGCGACATGCGTCGTCGACAGCGCCATGCCCATCGAGCTGGAGGTGAGGATGATCGCCGCGGACGACGCCTCGGCCGCCATGCCCTGCGGGGACTCGATCTCGACGAGCCCCTTGCCGAGCGTGCGGATGATCCGCCAGCCGCCGAGGTAGGTGCCGACGGCGATCGCGAGCCCGCACACGACGATGATCCACACCGGCAGTCCGTCGTCCTCGATGCCCTGCGTGGTCAGCGAGCCGTGCGCGATGAGGGCCAGGGCGATCACGCCCATCGTCTTCTGCGCGTCGCCGGTGCCGTGTGCGAGGGAGACGAGGGATGCCGTGCCGATCTGCCCCCAGCGGAAGCCGGCCTCGCGGCGGCGCTCGGCGACGCGCTGGGTGATCGCGTAGACGAGGAAGGTGCCGACCGCGGCGACGGCCCCGGCGATGACCGGGGACAGGAAGGCGGGCACGATGACCTTGCCGATGATGCCCGCCCAGTTGATCGTGACCGCGCCCGCGAGTCCTGCGCCGATCAGACCGCCGAACAGTGCGTGCGAGGAACTGGACGGAAGCCCGAGCAGCCACGTGATCAGATTCCACAGGATGCCTCCGACGAGGCCGGCGAAGATGATCGTCATCGCGGTCTGGGCGCTGAGCCCCTCGACGAGGCCGCCGGTGTCGGTCTGGATCTTCAGGACGTCCTTCGTGATGGTCGCGGCGACCTCCACCGAGAGGAACGCTCCGACGAGATTCAGGATCGCCGCGATCGTGACGGCCGCTTTGGGCTTGAGGGCGCCGGTGGCGATCGAGGTCGCCATCGCGTTCCCTGTGTCGTGGAACCCGTTCGTGAAGTCGAACCCGATGGCGGTGACGATCACGAGGATCAGGATGAGGAGCTCGCCGGACATGGTGAGAGTCTCGCACCCGATGCCCGGCCCGGCCGCGGGATTCCGGAAGAGTTCACCTGAGGTTCACGCCCGCGACGCGGCTGGGCGCCGCGACGTTCGAGCGCGCCGCACCGACCGCAGTCCCGCCGCATAGGGTGGAACCATGTCGGCTCGCTCTCCCTGGTCATGCGTCCTGTGGGACATGGACGGCACGATCGTGGATGCCTCGGAGGGCATCCTGCGCCGCCTCGGCATCACGATGCAGCATCTCGGCCGTCCCGAGATCACCCGTGCCGAGCTCTCGCACTGGATCGGTCCGCCCATGTTCGACTCGTTCCAGGCGCAGCTGGGCCTGTCGCCCGCGGATGCCGCGGACGCGGTGAGCTTCTACCGGGAGCTCGGCCGCAAGGAGGGCTACGTGTCGGGGGCGAGGCTGTACCCCGGCATCGCGCAGCTGCTGCACGACGTGCACGCCGCCGGCATCCCGCAGGCGATCGCCAGCTCCAAGCCCGAGAACCAGGTGATCGCGCTGCTGGAGCACTTCGACCTCACCCCCTACTTCAACGCGGTCGTGGGCGCGAGCGCCGACGAGCGCACGCTGAGCTCGAAGGCCGACATCGTGGGGGAGGCCCTGCGCCGGCTGCGCGTCACCGGCGCCGAGACCGGCCGTCCCGTGCTCGTCGGCGACCGCCACCACGACGTGGAGGGCGGCGCGGAGCACGGCGTTCCCGTGATCTTCGCGCGCTGGGGGTTCAGCTGGCCGCACGAGGCGGAGGGGGCCCAGGCATCCGTCGCCGACGTCGCCGCGCTGCGCCCGCTGCTTCTTCCCGACCCGTCCGACGCGGATGGCTGAACCGGTCGCCGCGGTGCTGGGGTGGCTCGTCCCGGCGGTGACGGTGCTCGGCATCTCCGGGATCGCCGTCCTGGTGACGGTGTGGGCGGTGCACCGCGCGGCGCGCGGTCCGAAGGCGCGCGCCGTCGCCGAGGAGCGCCGCAGCCAGGCGGGCGCGAAGCTCGTCGCCCTCGACGACGCGGTGGCCGAGCTCGACCTCGAGGTGGGCCTTTCCGGGGCGCTTCACGGCGGCGACGCGCCGCCGTCGCTGCGGCGCGCACGGATGACCGCGCAGCACGCACGCGACGCGCTCTTCGAGGAGTATCGCGGACTGTTGGATGCTGCGCTCCCGCGCGACATCGCACACCGGGCCGACCGCATCTCGGCACGCGCCGACCAGTCGCTGCGGGGCGTCGCAACAGCGCGCTCCGAGCACGCCGAGTGGATGCGCGCGCACGTCTCGGCCGCCGAGCAGGTGTCGGCCGCGCGGCGGCGGCTCGACGCGCTGCGCGCGTCGATGGGCGACCCGTCGGCGCTCGTCGCCGAGCTCTCCGCGCGCTTCGACCCGGAGGAGTGGGCGGATGCCTCGCGGGCCTCGTCGACCGCGATCGCCCAGGCGGACGAGGCCGCGCGTCTGCTCGATCTCGCCGCCGCGCAGGCTCAGGAACCGTCGACGTCTGCGCAGACCACCCTCGCCGAGGCGGCCCGCGCGCAACGCAGCGCCGAGGCGGCGGCACGTGCGCTGGAGGAGTCGCACCGGCTCGTGACCCAGGCGGCCGCCGCCGTGTCGAATGAGCTCGACCTCGCGCGCACGGCCATCCGGCAGGCGATCATCACGCGCGATGCGCTCGATCCGCGCGACGGCGAGCGGCTCGGCACCGCGGTCGCGGCCGCGGAGGGCGCCCTCGACGAGGCTGCCGCCACCGCGCCGCGCCGCCCCACCGGGACGGTCGACGCGCTGGCGCGGCTGCACCACCGCCTCGACCTCGCGCTCGGCGATGCGCGCACGGCCCAGCAGCGCCTGCGGGCGGCGCGCAGCGCGCTGCCAGGGACGCTCGCCGCCGCGC
>JASGDZ010000227.1:0-6061 GCA_047606835.1 Microbacterium sp.
CAGGACCCCCGTCGTCGTGCAGGGAGCCCGCACCGGGCTGGCCGGCGCGGCGAACGCCGGCCCGGGCGAGATCGCGCTGTCGCTCACCGGCATGACCGACGTGCTCGAAGTGCGCCCCGACGACCTGCTCGCGGTCGTCCAGCCCGGCATCCTCAACGGCGATCTGAACGAGCAGCTCGCCGCGCACGGGCTGTGGTGGGCGCCCGACCCCGCGAGCCGCGCGATCTCCACCGTCGGCGGGAACATCGCGACCGGCGCCGGAGGCCTGCTGTGCGCGAAGTACGGCGTCGTGCGCGATGCGGTGCTGGGACTCGACGTCGTGCTCGCCGACGGCCGGCTGCTGCGGCTCGGGCACCGCAGCGTCAAGGGAGTCACAGGGCTCGACCTCACCGCCCTCTTCATCGGCTCGGAAGGCACGCTCGGCGTCATCGTCGGCGCGACGCTGAAACTGCGCCGGCTCGTGCCGGGCCCCGTGTGGACGATCGCGGCGACCTTCCCCGGAGTGCGCGCGGCCGCGGCCGCCTCGGCGGCGGTGACGGCAGCCGGCATCCAGCCCGCCATCATGGAGCTGATGGACAACGCGTGCCTCTCCGCAGCGCATTCCCTGCTCGGCATGCACCCGCCGGCTCCCGGCGAGGCGCAGCTCACGATCCAGACCGACGGCCCGGCCGCGGCCGTCGAGGCCGACGAGATCGCCGCGGTGCTGCACGACTGCGGAGGCGTGGTCGCGGTATCCGACGACGCCGCCGAAGGCGAGCGCCTGCTCGCGGTGCGGCGGGCGATGCACCCCGCCATGGAGACGCTCGGGACCACCCTCATCGAGGACATCTCGGTGCCGCGCAGCGAGCTTCCCGCGATGTTCGACGAGATCGCGCGTGTCGAGCGCGAACACGGGGTGACGATCCCGACCGTCGCGCACGCGAGCGACGGCAACCTGCACCCGAACTTCATCTTCGCCGGCCCGGAGGTGCCCGACACGGTCTGGGCCGCCGCCGACGACCTGTTCCGCTCGGCCCTGCGCCTGGGCGGCACGCTCACCGGCGAGCACGGCATCGGCGTGCTCAAGAGCCGCTGGCTCGCCGACGAGCTCGGCGACGACCAGTGGGAGCTGCAGCGGCGCATCAAGGCCGTGTTCGATCCGCTCGGCATCCTGAACCCCGGCAAGGTCTTCACCGTCTGAGCCCGGCCGGTCGAGCAGAACTCAGGAGAAGACGCGGCGGCCGGGGTCGAAGGTCGTCGCCGGGTCCTTTACCATGGATACTCAGAGGGCACCAGAAACCGGGGGTGATTGTCGTGACCGAAAGCGACGACACGCCATCCGTCGACACGTCTTCCGCCGACGCGCCGTCCGTCGACGAGCCGTCCGCCGACTCGTCTTCCGACGACACGCCATCCGTCGACACGTCTTCCGCCGACACGCCATCCGCCGACGAGCCGTCCGCCGACTCGTCTTCCGCTGACGCGCCGGACGCCGACACGCCTTCCACCGCGCCGACCGCGGGCGAGACGGTCTACGAGTGGGCCCCCCCGGCACCGACGAAGCGAAAGCGGCGCGGCGGCCTGTGGGCGGGGGGCATCGCCGTCGTCACCATCGTCTCGGTCGTCGCGGCATCCCTCGTCCTCATCGCACCCGGCACCGCGATCGCCGGCGTGCAGGTCGGCGGGCTGACCCCGGGTGCCGCGGCCGACGCCGTGCAGAGCCGGCTGTCGCAGACGCAGGTGGTGCTCACCGGCCCAGGCGGCGACGCCATCGTCACGGGCGCCGACCTCGGCGCGCACGTCGACGCGAAGGGCATCGCCGACGCGGTCTTCGCCGAGCGGCCGATGTGGAACCCCACCGCGTGGTTCTCGGAGGCCGCCGATGCCACCGTCACGATCGACGAGGAGGTCGCGACAGCCGCTCTGCGCAAGGTCGTGCCGTCCCTCTACACCGACCCGGTCGACGCGACGGTCACCTTCGACGCGGAGGAGAAGGCCTACACGGTCACCCCCTCCGAGCAGGGTCTCGGCGTCGACGTCGACACCGTCGGCGACGCGCTGCGCGAGGCGTTCGCCGCGGGACAGCCGACGGTCGATCTGCGCGTGGCCTCCGTCCCGGTCGAGGCGCTCACCACGACGGCGATCGCCCAGGAAGCCGCCGACGAGCTCAACGACATGATCGCCACGGCGGGCTTCTACGTGGGCGAGGAGCGGACCGTGCCGATCTCGGCCAAGAAGCTCGCGTCGTGGCTGACGGTGGCACCCGACGACAGCGGCGCCATCGCGATCACCGCCGACGCCACCGCGATCCAGACCGCCGTCGACGACCTCGCCGACAAGGTGAACCGCGACACGGTCGCGACCACCGTCATCGCCGACGAGGACGGAGACACGCTCACGACGCTCAAGAAGGGCGTCTCCGGCCGCACCCTCGGCGACACCACCGGGATCGCGGCCGAGTTCGCCGCACAGCTCGAGGGCGGCGACGCGGAGTACGTGCTCCCGGTCGAGGTGGAAAAGCCCACCGTCAAGAAGGTCTCGCGCTCGATCGAGGTCGACCTGAGCGAGCAGCGGACGTACCTGCGGCAGAACGGCAAGATCGTCGACTCGTTCTTGGTCTCGACCGGCACGGCGTCGCACCCGACCTACACGGGCACGTACCACATCGTCGCGAAGCTCACGTCGCAGAACATGGGCAACCCCGACACCGACGAGCCGCCCTACTACTACACGAAGAACGTGCCGTGGGTCATGTACTTCAACGGCAACCAGGCCCTCCACGGCGCGTACTGGCACAACAACTTCGGGCACGTCATGAGCCACGGCTGCGTGAACCTGCCGGTCAGCGTCGCCAAGCGCGTGTTCGACTGGGCGCCGGTGGGCACGACGGTCTGGGTGCACGGCTGAGACGGTCTGGGCGCACGGCTGAGTCGCGCCTCGACGCCGCGTAGCGCGACGCCCCGCGCGGGCTCAGACCCCGTCGATGATGGCGTTGAGCGTCGCCGAGGGGCGCATCACCGTCGCGACGCGCGCCTGGTCGGGGTGGTAGTAGCCGCCGATGTCCACGGTCGAGCCCTGCACCGCGAGCAGTTCGGCGACGATCGTCTCCTCGTCCGCCGCGAGCGCCGCCGCGACGGGCGCGAACACGGCGGCGAGCTCGGCATCCGCCGTCTGCCGAGCGAGCTCCTGCGCCCAGTACAGCGCGAGGTAGAAGTGGCTGCCGCGGTTGTCGATGGTGCCGAGGGCGCGGCCGGGCGACTTGTCGTTCTCCAGGAACGTGCCGGTGGCGGCATCCAGCGTGTCGGCCAGCACCTGCGCGCGCGCGTTGCCGGTGAACTGCGCGAAGTGCTCGAACGACGCGGCGAGCGCGAAGAACTCGCCCAGCGAGTCCCAGCGCAGATAGTCCTCCGCCAGCAGCTGCTGCACGTGCTTGGGTGCGGATCCCCCGGCGCCCGTCTCGAACAGCCCGCCGCCGGCGAGCAGGGGCACGATCGAGAGCATCTTGGCGCTCGTGCCCACCTCGAGGATCGGGAACAGGTCGGTGAGGTAGTCGCGCAGCACGTTGCCGGTCACCGAGATCGTGTCGAGCCCG
This sequence comes from Microbacterium sp., assembly GCA_047606835.1. Lineage (GTDB taxonomy): Bacteria > Actinomycetota > Actinomycetes > Actinomycetales > Microbacteriaceae > Microbacterium. The sequence goes on from JASGDZ010000227.1 coordinate 3,572, forward strand.
TGCCGCATGCGCGCGAGCGTGTAACGGGTGGCCTCGGCCGGAGAAAGGATGCTGAGCTCGATGCCGTGCGTGTCCATCGTCGCGAGCGCCTGATAGACCTTCGCGATGACCTGGGCGTCGTGGGCCCGGTTCACGTCGAGCCAGAAGACGGCGGGCGCGCCGGTGGCTCGTGCACGACTCACCGCGAGGCGCACCCAGTCGACGACGGGAAGGTACTTCGTCTGGGTGGCGCGCCAGATGTCGCCCGCGCCCACCTCGTGCTCGATCACGACCTGACCGTCGCCGTCGACGATCTCCACGCGGCCGTCCGCCGCGATCTCGAACGTCTTGTCGTGGCTGCCGTACTCCTCGGCGGCCTGTGCCATCAGCCCGACGTTCGGCACCGTGCCGATCGTCGCCGGGTCCAACGGCCCGTTGGCGATCACGTCGTCGATGACGGCCTGGTACACGCCGGCGTACGACGAGTCGGGGATGACGGCGAGCGTATCGGCCTCGCCGCCGTCGACGCCCCACAGCTTGCCGCCGTTGCGTACCAGCGCCGGCATCGAGGCATCCACGATCACGTCGGAGGGGACGTGCAGGTTCGTGATGCCCTTGTCGGAGTTGACGTACGACAGCCGCGGGCCCCGTTCGAGGTCGGCGGCGACGGCGGCCGCGATCTCGTCGCCCCCCTCGATCTCCGCAAGGCCGGCGAGGATCGAGCCGAGGCCGTTGTTCGGGGTGAGCCCGGCGGCGGCGATCCGGTCGCCGTAGCGGTCGAACACGTCGGCGAAGTACGCCTTCACGACGTGACCGAAGATGATCGGGTCGCTGACCTTCATCATCGTGGCCTTCAGGTGCACCGAGTAGAGCACGTCGTCGGCCTTGGCGGTCTGCAGCGTGTCGGCGAGGAACGCGTCCAGCGCCTTGGCCGACAGGAAGGTCGCGTCGACGATCTCGCGCGGCAGCACCTTGAGGTTGTCCTTCAGCACCGTGACGGTGCCGTCGCCTGCGACGTGGCGGATCGTGAGCACGTCGTCGTGGGCGGCGACCCACGACTTCTCGTTGCTCTTGAAGTCGTCGTGGCCCATCGTGGCCACGCGGGTCTTCGAGCCGCTCGCGAACGGCTTGTTGCGGTGCGGATGCTTGCGCGCGTAGCTCTTCACCGACAGCGGCGCGCGACGGTCGCTGTTGCCCTCGCGCAGCACGGGGTTGACCGCGGAGCCCTTGATGCGGTCGTAACGCGCCCGCACGTCCTTCTCGTCGAGCGTCGCAGGCTCGTCGGGATAGTCGGGGATGTCGTAGCCCTGCGCCTGCAACTCCGCGACCGCCGCCTTCAGCTGCGGGATGGATGCCGAGATGTTCGGCAGTTTGATGATGTTCGCTTCGGGCAGGGTCGCCAGTCCCCCGAGCTCGGCGAGCGCGTCGCCCACCTGCTGCTCGGGAGTGAGCCGCTGCGGGAAAGCGGCGAGGATGCGGCCGGCGAGCGAGATGTCGCGCGTGGAGACCTCGACGCCGGCCTGCCCGGCGAACGCCTGCACGATCGGCAGGAACGACGCCGTGGCGAGCGCGGGAGCCTCGTCCGTGTGGGTGTAGATGATGGTCGACTCGGGCACGGTGGTCGTCTCTCTCGTTCGCGGGGCCGCCGTCCACCCTATCGCACGGGGCCATTTGTCTTGATGTCGAGATATCCGCTTCGCATGAACAACGTGTTAATGCGCGCAACGGAAGGTCCCGCGCCGTCGGATCCGGGATAGCCTGTGCTCCATGGGTGAACTTCGGCTGGTAGAGCTCTCGGCCGCGACCATTGTGGCCGTCAACAACCTGTCGCTCAAGCCCGGGCAGGAGCAGTTCCTCGCTCCGGTGTCGTACGGCATCGCCGCCACCGTCGTCAACCCCGCCACGTCGTGGCAGCGGGTGGTGCTCGACGGCGACGAGGTCGTGGGGTTTGTGAGCGCGAACTTCGACCCCGAGTTCCCGCAGGAGTACTTCCGCTCGGTGCTGTGGCGCATCAACGTCGACGCCGACGACCAGGGTCGCGGCGTCGGCCGCTTCGCGGTGCAGAGCCTGCTCGACGAAGCGCGCGCGCGGGGTCTGGACCACGTGAACGTGATCTTCGAGGGCGGTCCCAGCGGTCCGGCGGCGTTCTTCGAGCGCGTCGGCTTCACACCGGTCGGGGAGACGGAGTACGGTGAAGTGATCGCGGAGATCGGACTGTAGACCTCCGCACTGGGGACGCAAGCAAACAAACTCGGCCTGCCGGCCGTCATGATCCGGCGGCGGGGCCTCGGATTCCCCTCCCCCACCGAGGCCCCGTCGCCTTCTCATGCCCGGCGCGCGCCCGCGTGGCGCGCCCCGGTCGGCTCGCGCCCGCGCGAAAGTCGGAGGATCGGGCGGGATGTCGGAGCCCGCGCGGTGGATCCTCCGACATCCGCCCGACTCTCCGACAATCGCGCAGCGGCGACCCCGGCCCACACGGCGGCGGGCGCGGCCTGCGCAGCGGCGACCCCG